>JAUVGH010000079.1 GCA_030593885.1 Methanomassiliicoccales archaeon | reverse complement strand
CATATTCGACGAAAGGACCTTTCCCAGGCCTGCGAAGATACCTCTGGTGAAATCGCATGTGGGAACCCCATCGATGCCATTCTCGGCCACCTCGAAGTTCCCGTGTGTCCTGATCACGATCTTCTCCCCCGGAACGTGGCTCTCCACCGTCAATTTCGAACCCCAACCAAAAAGAGTGTAAACGGCAGGCAACCAGTCTGGGAATGAGTCTTGGGTAATGTCCCAACCCATGAGGGCTTCCTTCAAGCGGATGTGTTTGGACTCGTTCCCCATGGAATACAGGACGTGCTTCGCCCCCGCCTTTCCATACATCTTCCGCAAGCGGATTGGAATCTGGCCAAAGGCCTTCTTGGGCAGCATGAGGACATTGATGTGGGACCGGTCATAGAGTAGCGCGAGCATGTAGGTCAGGAAAGCGATGGAGAGGATCAGCAGCACCCTTCCAAGAGAGAGTAAAGATGAGGCGATGTTCCCGTCAGATTCCAGAACACCGAGGGCCTGTGCGAAACCCAGTGCTGCTCCGAAGCTCATGAACACACCGGTCAGGATGAACAGAGCGAACGGAATCCTCCACAGGCCGACCTTGGTCTTCATTATGCCCAATGTGCCTGATATGACGACACCGATGCCAGCGACAAGTTCGATTGGCTCCATCAGGAAGCTCATTGGCCTGCAACCCCCTTCTTCTTGCCCCTGAACTCATAGTCCAAGAGGTATGCGGCCATCCTCGTTTCGCGTGGATTAGGTCTGAGGCCGTATTTGTTGAACTCAAAGCTCTCCCACTCATGCGAGGTGGGCACTCCTTTCATGTGATGTACCCTCCACTCCCGTTCGAGGAGATCATTGAACCGCAACTGGATAACACCATCCACCAATGATGTGAACAAACTGACGACATCATTCTCATGCACACCTTGTTGGAGGATGAAAGCCCCAAAGCCGTACTCTGTCCTGATCCTGGACGAGAGGGTCTTGAAGAACTTGGCCAGATTATGCACCGAGTTGTAGAGGAAAAGTGATGACAGCGAGTAGAAGAATATCCTCGTTGGCTTCCCAAGTTCGTCGACTGAACTTGAGATCAGTTCTGACAGTTCCCCGATGCTGGAGAGAGATGAAACTCGCAAGACCCCATTCTCTTGGGGGGGTTGAGACTCGAGAGCGAGGACTGCTGAATAGCCATCAATGAAGATTAGGTTGCCGTTATTGACTTGGCTAGACTCAGCCCCGAAATCGAGCAAGGAGGTCCTGACCTCATCAGGATGCAGGTCGAGTGTTACGAAAACGACATTCTCATTCCGGTTCAGCGTCCGAGTGGCCATATCCAGAATCCATCCGAGCTTTCCGACGCCCGGTGGGCCGATGACCAGCAGTGTACTGTTCTCAGGAATCTCCTCAATCAAGTGTTTCCTCCAAATCTAGTTCAGCCTTCACGATTCGACTGGAATTGGACCGATGGGAAGAGTTCTGTATTATAGGTTTCTACATGATTTTCAATGTTGATAAGAAAATAATCAGGATATCCATGCGACCTCTTGGCGATGATTGCTTTGATTTGAATTATGATATAAAGATAGCAGAACTACAAAAGATAGAATCAATCCGAATAATAGCGACAGCGGCTTTATTAGCATTCCCAGAGAGTTCTCCACGTTGAAGATGAGAGTTTCTAGAACATCAGGCTTGAGGACACCCCATACACAATTCTCGCTATTGGGAATGGTCGTTCCAATTATCTGCATCCTCCGGATGTCTGTCAGAGAGGTGAGGAAACAGGACCTCAGGAAGAAGACGCCTTTGGAATGGTACCGCGCCGAATTGATAAAGAAGCCGAGGGATGTGGGGCTCTGGTATGCAAAGGGAGCCTTGCTGACCAAACAAGGGGATCACGCAGACGCGATAGAGTGTTTCAAGAAGGTCACGGAGTACGATCCAGATCACTATAAGGGCTGGTCAGCGCAGGCCTCAGCCTATTACCGGATAGGAGACTTTGACAAATCCATTGAGGCTCTCGACATACTACTGGATATGGATGAAGAGAACGAAACCCTCTGGTATCAGAAAGGTGAGGCCTTTCTCAAGCAGGGCAAGTACATAGAAGCGAACGCATGTTATGAGAAGGCTCTTGACCTTGAACCGAACTATGTGGATGCGTGGTGCGGGAAGGGGAACGCCCTCAAAGGCATCGGAAAGGAAACTCCGGAGGGAAAAGAAACGGATGAGGGTGAAGGCTCCAGCAGAAATGATACATTCAACAACGCCATGGATTGCTTCAAGAGGGTCTTGGACCTACATCCAGACCATTACGAGGCAATGGGCTCAAAGGGGTCTCTGCTTTGCGAGATGGGTGAATTGACCAAGGGCATCGAGGAGATAGACAGAGCGGTACAGGGGAATCCGACCCTGTACGAGCCAATGCTCCACAAGGCCAAGGCACTGGAGCTCCAGGGCATGAAGAACGAGGCGGTGTTAACGTACAAGGAGATAGTGGAACATAAACCCACAGGACCGGGACCATCGAGCGTGGAGAACCTGTACTGGAAGGGAGTGGCGGCAGGTGAGATCGGTCAGAACCAATCCGCTTTGGACACATTCAACAGGATACTTGTGCGCAATCCCAGGCATGTGAACGCTCTTGTCGGAAAAGGTTCCGTTCTCTCACAGATGAGGAACCCAGAGCAGGCATTGGAGGTTTACGACAAGGCCCTGGCAGTATCACCAAATCAGGGTTTGGTATGGTATCAGAAAGCCAACACCGAGAGGGACCTTGGCAGGTTGAATGAGGCGTTGGTCAGCTATGGAAAAGCGACGACAGCCGAACCCCACATGAAAGAAGCATGGTACGGCAGAGGTCTGGTGAATTACGCAGTGGAGAACCTCCGCGAGTCTTTGAGGGACTTCCTGGAGGTGCTGGAGAAAGACCCATCCCACATGGGCGCAAATAAGATGAAAAGTGCGATCGAAACTCGGTTGAATGAACAGGTCGACGGAGCACTGGAGGTCAGCCTGAAGACCCTTGAGAGAAAGGGGATAATACCAACCTCCACCGGTGGACGGGGAGTGATTGTTGGAAGCTCGATGTCACAGGGACCCACAAAAGAGGAACTGGTCTACAATGGAATCAGACTCTTCTCCCAGGAGAGATACCAAGAAGCCCTGGAGAGCTTCAATCAGGCAATCGAGCTGGATGATCAGGACTACACACTGTTCGAATGGATGGGAGACACACTCGCAAAGTTGGTTCGATACTCTGAAGCGATCGAATGGTACGACAGGGCTATCAAGCTGAAGCACAGTAAGAAAGGGGGCAAACCCAAGGTGTCTGGAGAATTACAGATCCCTCAAATCCATGGTGGACAGACTGGCCCAATCGGAGGCCAAGTTCAGACACATACGGCTCAGCCGAGAACAATCGCCGCCAAGGGGGAATCTCCTGGACCGCGTGGCCTGCCAGGACAGCCAGAAGCAACTGGGAAAAGTGTACGGGATATCGATGATAGAGACAAAGCGATTCTAGGTTCATTGATTGAAGCACCCAGAACCCTGCAGCAAATCGCGGGTCAGCAACATGCCAGGAGAGCTACAATATATCCGAGAATAGAGGGACTGATCGAGAGGGGATGTCTTGAGCGACTATGGAAAATAGTGACGCTAGAGAGGGGAACAAGAAGAATCTGCCTGTACAAGATCGTGGAGCATGCCTACGAAGGACTCGACATTTAGCCAGTTGCAGACTATGGACTCATCTGGAACAGAGGAACTCACTTCTGCATCCGTCGTTGAAAGAACAATTCTCATCCCCTCCGGTGACGAAATTTATCGTGTGGTGAGAAACAAAGGCGACCGCCAGCAAGAGACTGTAGTATAGCAGAAATCCGGGCGAAACTATGCGAGGAGTTCGACCAATAGACAACTCTCCCATTCTGCCTTCCTAATCAATGAAAAACCATACTCCGTCGGGTCACGATGGTCCTCACCACACTTTGACGCTCCTAGCTATGTCTGCAAAGTTTACTTGCAGATCACCTCCAATTGGGAAAGCAGTCTGTCACATATTAAAGACTTTCACACTGATTATCAGAATGGAGAACGAAATTAATCCTATTTTCAATAGATTTCATATTCCTATGATGATTTGTATATATTATGGAAAGAAGAATATCTAACCAACAAGTGTTGAAAGGATTGCTCTCCGGCATCCGACTCATTGCTGGCCTCTGAGTCGACCCTCGTTCACTATCCTTCCCAAATAGTGCTATCATTTTGAGCAGAAAAACAGAAAGGATTATAAACTACCCTGAGATTTGGAGGAATCATGTCCCCTGATGATATGTTAGAGAGCGAAAAGAAGGTCCTTTACGGATTGGTGAAGTACCCGAACGCAACAGATCGGGAATTGGGATCAGAGCTTTCCATGAAGACATCCACAGTGACGGCGGTGCGAAGGAAGCTCTTCGACCAGGGCTATTGCGTTGAGAAGTGCATTCCCTTCCTTCAGGACCTGAATTGTGAGATGTTGATGGTTAACTACGTTCCTCTGAGCTCCTCACCCTCAATGAAGGAGCGTCTGGAGAAATCAAAGTCGCTCTTGATGAAGGAGGAGATTGTCTACGGCGTTTCCGAACCGAGGCAGGAACTGCTCTTTCAGATGTCCAGCAACTACACGGACGCCAAAAGGAACGCCGAGAACCTGGAGAAACTCTACAAGGAAAGCGGATATCTGGAGGAACAGATGACCTCGATCACGATACCATTCGACCTGTCTGAGATCCAGCGGTATTTTGATTACGCTTC
>JAUVGH010000069.1 GCA_030593885.1 Methanomassiliicoccales archaeon | reverse complement strand
GCCAGCAAGAATGACCCCTGTATCCAATTCGATTTCCGGTATCTTGAAGCCGTGGGGAACATCGACCGCAAAAACCCTGAGGACGATCTCCTCGCTCGCATTGATGGTAATGTTGTTCGGTTGCCAGCCCCCATCCTCACGGATGACCCCATAGATCTCGATAACCTCCAGATCAGGCCCAGTGGATTCAACTCCCACGAACATCACGTATCCTGAGACCAAGAGGAATAGGACGAGGAAGCTTGTGAACAAGAGTATGGGGGGAAATCCGAGTACCTTCAGTATCTTCTTCTTGGCGTCCATTCTCAGTCCTCCACTATCACGGTTCCGGTCATCTTATGGTGGTTTGGACTGCAGTATACGGTGCACATCATGACGAACACACCTGACTCCTGGGGGGTGAACTCTACGATCTTCTTTTCCCCTGGGTTGATTGTTCCCACATCATCCATCAACCCCTCGATCTTGAAACCATGAGTAACGTCCTGACCCACTAGAACAAGCTTCACAGTCTCACCCTTCTTCACGGTGATCTCTCCGGGCATGAACCCTCCAGCCTCCTCAGCATTCAGGCGTATGATGATCTCGTTTTCCTGTTTCCCCATGAACTGGTCGTCGAAGAGCGGCATGGAGAATGCCCCCAGAACAAGCAGCAGGGATACGAACCCGACGAATTCCCACATCAAGACTTTCTTCATCCGTTTCACCCCATTATGATCCATACGAAGATCAAAGCCGTTGCGACGTGAAGCACGGTCATGACCGTAGTCGCTCTCACAGCCTTCTTATGCGACCCAAATAGCTTCAGAGCAATGTTATAAGTGACGACTATGGCAAAGGTCAGACCGATCAGGAATAGGGGTGCCTGCAAGTATGGTATCAGGTCCGGAACGATCGGCGACCACGCGAACTTCATTCCCAAGAGGTCCCACCCCCAGCCCATGGGGTCAGAGAACGCCGTAAGAGGATACGCCCAATTGACCATCAGGATGGTGATGGCGAACGCGAGCCACAAGAATAGCCCATAAGGCACAAGCGCATAGCTGAAGGACAGAAAGACCTGTTTGGTGGGCTTGGTCTTGTCCTTCGCTGCCTTTTTCGCAAGCCACGAGAATCCGTAGAATGCCGCGGGATATGCCAGCAATGCGACGCCAGCCACGATCAGAACCCACATCAACCAATTCTGGAAACCCCCCAGTGTCGGGGTCAAAAGGCCTATGGTAGGCAGGTTCGCACCGAAGTTCACGCCCATGTTCCCCCAATCCTTGAGGAACCAGTAAGGTCCGAAGAACACCAGCTCATAGAATATTGCCAGGGTAAACCGGGTGAACCCCATCCACGCTTCATCGTACTTGCCCTTAGCTTTCACCGCCACATTGGTAAGCTCCCTTACGATGGTGCTCGGTCTCCTCAACTTTATTGTCATGTTGTCCATGGGGCAGGATTTCAAACATTCGTAGCACTGGCCACAGTACGTATTGTCCTCGTGGCCGCCTGGATAGAGCTTCCAAGGACAGCCGTATCCCTTGGGCCCTCCTCTTATGCATTCCTTCGCAATGTGCTTCTCACAAACCGACTTGTCCCTGGCCCTTACTCCGAACAAGGAGGCGTTGGAATGGTATCCAATGTAACTGCTCGCTGGACAGATGCTGTGGCAGAAGAAACGGCCTGAATATATCAAGGCAAATAGGAAACCGAACACGATCAGGAGGAGGAACAGGGTCCCGGTAACCACCGGCCTTGTCACAAGCCAGGGGAGTATGAGCGATATCCCCAGGAAACCCAATGCTGAGACCCACATGTTGTCGAGCTTCTTGGGCCACTTCTTATCTTTGGAGAGCCACCTCTTTTGTTTGTGTACTCCCACCAGCTTTCTTCGAGCTGTCCACTCTCCAAAGGCCGGAAGAGGGCACAAGGTGCACCAAGTCCTTCCCCCGAAGAGTATCATGAACTCCACTGCTGCGAACCAGAGTATCCATACGACGGCTATCGAGAAGTTCATGTTTCCCATAGGATTGCCGAAGAATCCCGCAGTCAGAACGATGACGAACACAAAGAGGTTGACGAGTATGAATGTGAAATGGAATCCCCTCCATTGCAGTATTCTTTTGAGGGGTTTGCCGACTCCCTTGACCTGGAGCAGGTCAATATCCTTCTTTTCGGGCTTAGACATCTACTCCTCCGTCGGTTCCTCAGATTTCTTGTAGGATCTGTTTATATAGACCAGCGTAGCACCGGCGACTACGAGAGTCAATGCCACGAACCCATAGAATGTGTAATTTGGCTCCACGACCACGTCCGCCGTCATGAACGGGTGGAGCGGACCGCATGTTACAGAACAGCGTATCTTTACCTTCCCTGGTTTATCAAATGTAATGGGACCAACCACAACTATCTCTCCTGGCTTGACTTCTTCCTTGATGTCGGTTCCGTCGATGTAGAACCCGTGAGTTACATCAGAGGTCCAAACATGGAAGATCACTTCCTCCCCCGCTTCGACCGTGATAATGCTCGGCTCGAACGTGAACTGCTTGGCCTCGATCACTATTACCCTTTCATGGCTCCCTTCCGCCGAGGATCCCAGTAGAGAGAGCGAAGACAGGGTGAGCAGAATGGCGAGTACTAGTGTCCACTTTGAAGTTCCCATCCTACACGACTCCCTGTCCTTTTGAACTCCGATATTCGTTCAGTATCAGATCCCTCATCTCCTTCAGATCCAAAGGACTCGACTCATCCGTTCCCGGTCTTCCCCACATATCATCGGCCAAATCTCTGCCCGCTTTGAAAACTTCGTTCGCCTCCTCAAGGTCAGCTGTGAACCTTCTCCCGGTGACTTCAAGCACTGTGTCCAGAAGGATCGAACCGGCGTAGGCGCACTGCTCAGTCCGCTGGAGACCGGATCGCTTCGCGCTCTTGACGTAATCTGACAGCTCCAGGAAGGGCCTCAATACATCATCCGAGCTCAGGTCCTTCCCCTGTTTCCCATTCATCTGTTCATCGTTCCAGTGGTGCTTCTTCATAGCATCGATGAAGCTCCGTTGTACCTTGTTCATGGTAAACCCACTTTCTGTTCTTATGTTTCTTTGGCCTGGGAAACCGCTCTCTTGGACCAGGAGGATTAACTGATACTACATGCGTAGAATATCATTATATACCTTTTGTTAAGTATTACAGTTGTAGAAACGTATTGGATTGAACCTCGTAGTCCAAAGAGCAAGGCTAAGAACATTGGCCAATGCTCACCTGGACGACCTTATTAATCCGATGGTGATCGTGAAGACGGTTCAGTCGAAAGCATGCAGAACAGCATCAGATTTAACGGATTCATCGGTATCTATTTATTTCCCTACTACATATGTAGACATGATGTTGGGATCTCTTGAGAAGGAAGTTGTTTCGGCGCTCAAGACCGTCGGCAAGGCTCCTACTCGCGTCATTCTGAAGGAGATGCGAAAGAGGAACGTGGATGTAGCATACACAACCATCAGTACAATTCTGACACGTCTGCACAAGAAGGGGCTTGTAAAGCGGAGAAAGGGATCCTACAAGGGTCGCGTTCGGTACATCTACTCGTACATGGACATCGAAGAGGAGTACATCGACGGGATGATCGTCGGACTGGTCAAGGTCTTCGGTGAAAAAGGACTCGTCCATCTTTCTGCGAGGATCGATGAGCTTTCCGACGAGGAATTGGGGGAGATGAGGAAGAGGCTAAAGATATGATAAATCTGAGCTCAGGACTCTTGCTTGCAATCCTTGTCACGATTGTCCTGCTTTCGATCGGCTACCTTAGGTCCAGGAGACCAGTGGGGAAGAACCGGTCCATTGCCATGACGATCTTCGCCTATGGCTTACTGTCGTCATCCCTGGCTTTGATTCCTATATACCTTTTCCATATTCACACAGGCTCTGATGCAGGACTCCACATCCACGGTGTGGGAGAGACCTTCGATGCCCTTGCCCACGAATGCGGCCTGCCCATTGTCTGCGCGATCAATGAGCTCCTTCTGGTGACCCTTGGGGTCCTTTTGTTCGCCTTTGTTCTCAACCAGGGCGCTTCACGCTTTATGTTGAGGAGGTTCAGGATTCGTGAGGATACCGAAATGACAGGTGCTTTGGGAGCTGTCTGCGATGTTGACGACTCGGTTTCGTTGCATGTGATACATGACCAAAGGCCGGATGCCTTCTCATTTGCCATTCTTGAGTTTGGCCGGTTCCTCAAACCACGCGGCAGGGATATGATCATAGTAACATCCTCACTCATGAAACTTCTTGACCAGGATGAGTTGCGAACTGTTCTGGCCCACGAACTTGCACATGTGAAAAGGGAGGACAATCGGTATGTTCCCTTCTTCAATTCCGTCTCGTCACTAGTGTTCTTCGATCCGTTGATAAGGTTGACCAAGAACAGAATAGTCCGAGAGGGGGAGTTCAAGGCCGACAGGGAAGCGGCCATCTCCACCGGCAATCCACTGGGCCTCGCTCGAGCCCTTGGCAAGATTTCGGTTTATGACCAAGGCGCGAAGGCCAGACGCCCTTCGTACAGTGCCTTCAGCGGAGGCCGGAGAAAAGTCATCCTTGAAAGGATCAAGAGGTTGATGGAGCTTGCGGAATCAATGGGTCAGAATCCCAATTATTGAGCCGCTCTGTTAGCCCGAATCCGTAACAACGAGTTTTCCTTCCATGAACAAGTGGTCCAAGCTGCAGTACTGGGTGCAAACGAACCTGAACTCGCCCTCCAGATCAAGCGTCAACTCAACTATCTTGTCCTTGCCTGGCTGAACGACCACCGGCTCGTCCATGTAGTATTCCACCTGGAAACCGTGGGTCACATCCATTGACCTGAGAAGTATCCTGATGGTCGTGTTCTTCTCGGCGTAGATCACATCCGGATCATAGCCTCCAGCTTCCTGAGTTTGCATTCGGATTATTATCACGTCATCTGGCTGGAAGATCTCCTCTCCGATCATGGGTACGGCGGCCATGCCAACAACGGTGGCTATGACTATGACTATCCCAAGGGCCTCCCATATCTTCCATCTTGAACTGCCAGCCATATCTGTCACCCTATGATCATCAGGAGCATCAAGGACCCTGACATAATGTAAAGAACTGTCATGACACTGGTCGATCTCATCGCCTTCTTATGCGTCCCGAATAGGTTCCTTGAGATCTGGTAAGTAACGTCAACGGCAAGTGCAATGCCGATCGATATCAGTACGACCTGCAGGTACGGGATCCACTGCGGCAGGATCGGGTTCCATCCGAAACGACCTGTTCCCAACGGGTCCCAACCGAAGCCGGCCGGGTCAAGGAAAGCGCTCAACGGATACGCCCAGTTCACCGCTATCAAGGTTATCGCAAAGGCCACCCACAGGAACTGGCTGTAAGGCGCCAAAGCATAGCTGAAGGCGAGGAAAGTCTCCTTTCTAGTCACCTTCTTCTCCCCGGCGGCTCTCCTCGCCAGAGCGCTGAAAGCGTAGAAGATCGCCGGGAAAACCACCACAGCTATGAGGATCACTATCATCGCCCACTGGAACCAGGCGAACACACTGGCAGACGTCGGTGCAAGCAGATGAACCAAACTTATGTTGGCTCCGAAGAGTGCGCCCAAGTTCGCCCAGTCCTTGATGAACCATATGGAACCGAAGAACACCAGCTCGTAGAAAATGGCAAGGGAGAATCTCGTGAAGCCCCACCAGGCCTCATCGGTCCTGAAGCCCTTTTTCTTGTTCACTATCTCCTTGGAGGTCATCCTCAGCTTGAGGGTCATGTTGTCCATGGGGCAGGACTTGACACACTCGAAGCAGAAGTTGCAGTACTGTCCGGACTCCTTCCCTCCGGGATACAGCTTCCAGGGGCACGCATATCCTTTTGGACCACCGCGCATGCATTCCTTTGCCAGATGTTTCTTGCACATCTCCCGGTCCCTGGCCTGTATGTGCGCGAAAGAGGCCTGCGAGTTGTAGCCGATGTATCCGGCAGGGCAGACGCTCAGGCAGAAATGTCGTCCGGTGAAAACCATGTGAATGCCAAAGGCCAGTGCGATCAAGAGCATGAAGAACAATGCCGTGACGACCGGCTGAGTCACCATCCAGGGTATGATGATGGATATGCCCAAGAAGAAAGAGGACGCGATATAGGTGTTGTTCAGTTTCTTGGGCCACTTCTTGCCCAGTGAGAACCACTTTCTGGGCTCCTTGACCGAATAGACCCTCCTCCTGGCCAACCATTCGCCGAACGCGGGCATGGGGCACAACTGGCACCACATCCTGCCCACGAATAATATCATGAACTCCACGGCAGCGAACCAGAGGATCCAAACAACCGCAATGGCGAAGTTCAGGTTCCCTGTCGGGTTGCCGATCAACCCAACCGTTATCAGCAGCATGAAAATAGCGAGATTGGGAAGTATCAGGGCGTAGTGTATCCCCCGCCATTTTGCCACCTTGCTCAGGATCTTTCCGATCCCCCTGGCCTTGAACAGGTCCACCTCTTTGTTCAGTGATACTCCCAGGACTTTCTCGTTGTACTTCGGTCTGGATCTCTCCAGGTAGAACAATGTCCCGATGCTTGCCACGATGGCGATGGAGATGAAGACGTATAACGTGTAATTGGGCTCCACTATGATGTCGGCCACCATGAACGGGTGCAGCGGACCGCAAGTGACCGCACAGCGTATCTTATACTTACCTGGCTGGTCGAAAGAGAACGGACCTATGTCGACTATTTCCCCGGGATTGATAACCTCGTTGATATCCTGGCCGTCGATGTAGATGCCGTGAGTGACATCTTCCGAATGAACTCTGAGGATGATCTTTTCGCCAACTTTGATGTGGATCACTTCGGGTTCGAACGCGAACTGCCTTGCCGTCAGTTCAATGACCCTGGGCGTTTCCTCGTTCGACCTTACCGCTATGACCGTGGCAACTGCCAACAGCACGGTCAGGACTATGAAGAAGGCCAGCAGCGCCCCTATGATCTTCAGCCTTGTTGACTTCTTTTCTGCCATTCGGAAAACCTCTCACTGACGTACCCGGTAATCTCCTCGATCTTCTTGGTGAACCCTTCCTCTCCGCTGTCATCCAGCAGCCCCCAGAGGTATTTGGAGAAAGCCCTGCCCGCCTTGAACACCTCATTGGCCTCGTCCAGATCGTCCGAGTACCTCCTTCCAGTACCCTCGAGAATCGAGTCGAATAGCTTCGATCCCCCGTACGCCGTTTCGCTGGTCATGCTCAGCTTTGAACGCCAGGATTCCAAAACAAAGGTCTTTACATCTTCCAGGGGTCTGAGACCGTCTGGCTCTTTCAATTCAGATACTTCATGCCACAGGTATCTCTGCAGAGAATCTGAGAAACTTCGAACCGAGTCGTCGATCCCCATTGTCTCATTAGCCAAATCCCCTCTCCTCCAGCAGTCTCTTCTCCTCCTCCAGGAGATGTGTGTTTCGGCTTCCTATTTGCCAATAGATATAATAACTTTGTTTTTTGGTGGAGGGCTTGAACGGTCCCATTCTGCTATCAACATTGATTATCACCAATGATATTCTTGACCTAACACTATTATCAGTTTGGACACGTGGAACAGGCGCCATGAACCCCTATCGAGCTCAGCAGTGCATGGTCCTTTTCAAGGACAAGACCTACGAGGAGGCCTTCGAGAACACTCTGAAGGTCTTCAACGATTATGAGCTGGATGTTACCGAGTGCGATCTGGACAAGGGAACGATCACCGGGAATGTTCCCATCAATCCACCTTACGAGAACCTTCGTCTGAGCGCCCAGTTGTTCAGGGGGAACACCACCACGCTGGTGGGAGTCAAGGGGAAGATGGACGCTCCTGATAACGAGGATAAGAAGCTGGCGAGGTGGATCAGGAAGTTCTATTTTGAGTTGAAGGATCTGACGGACGCTGAATAGGTCAGCCTCTTCTTACTTGTGTACATCTGATGACCCTCCAGTAG
>JAUVGH010000086.1 GCA_030593885.1 Methanomassiliicoccales archaeon | reverse complement strand
CCGGCGTTCAGATGTTTGCTGAACTTGGAGGCTTGCTGAGGGCCACAGGCCTTCTGACCGATGGCGTCAACCGCACAGATTCTGTAGAAGTATGAGTTGCTATCTCCGTGCCCTGCGCCGACATGCACATAGGACATGACACCTGGCGAGAGAATATTCAGCAAGAGATAGCCGGAACCGTTCGAGCTGTAGGTTGTCCCGTAGTGGACCTCATAGGACACAACATCATCTTCTCCGGCACCGTCATCTAGGGATAGGGACCAGTTAATACTGACATCTTTCAATCCGAGCCCTGTCAGTTGACAATCCGAGACACTGGGCGGTCCTGGAAGAGGATTGACCTCTATGAAATAGGCAATAAACGTATTGTTGGAGGATGTCACACTCACGTTGTGTTCCTGGGCACCACCATCGCTCCAGTGCGAGAACTCGTGCCGTGAACCAGGGCCACCAGCCTGGGGACTCAGTGCGAATATCGTGTATGACTGGGAATCATTGAACCAGTGGTTATGTGGTCCAACGTACGGCTGACCGCTGATCTCGACCACCAATCCGGAAGGGACAGTGTCGACCGTTACTTCCCATTGAAGCTGCCAGTTGGCTATCTGAGTGACCGTTCCGTTCATGGTCACGCAGTCCGTACAGGGATTCATCGGACCAGTATAGCTGCCAGAACCGATTCCTAACCAGCCAAGCCAAATGTATTGTCCGCCTAGCGGCGCAGGTGGTGAAAAAGCTTCGATTGTGAGCATAGCACCTTCTGGATAATACCCTGAAGGAGGAGTTGCCACGCCCCCAGGATTGATCATCTCCAGCCAATGCTCAACATTGAATAGGACAACATGGTCCGGGTCGGCGGCGGAGCAGATGAATGTTCTAGGATTGGAGGTATTTCCATCGTCCCATTGTTTAAACGTATAACGAGTATCGTTTGGTATCTCGAAGGAAGAGATGACTTCGATGTCCAATGTGGTGCCTTCTTGGCAGAGAAACGAATAAGGTGGAGGATGCCATGCACCGCCAACCTCCCGAACCCAAAGGTCCCAAATCCTTGGACTGATGTCAAATGTCATGATGATCACATTCCCAAATGTCTGGAAGAAGATGCTTCCATTGCCTCTATTGTCATGCCAGACGACACTGGGTTTTCCGTTTGCGAATGTGAAGTCGGGGGAATGCCATGCTCCCATGGCGGTACCGAGTCCTGCTTCGTTTACTTTCATCGGATCGCCAGTTGTGGGATCTCCGAACCAATTGGCTCCGCTGTCCGGCGAGTATCTATAGTTCACATTGGTGCCATTTAGCCATACAGCATGAACTGTTGTTCCTTCTCTGTAGAACTTCGGGAACTTCTGGTGGAAGGTATTCGTGTTGTCAAAAGCGAGAAACGGTCCCGAGTCAGTACAATCATTCCAAGCGCTTCCATTGATGATAAGACGCACGTCATCAGTCCAAACACAGAAAAGCCAGCTAGTATTGGATGGAGGTGTGTCGGGTGGACCGGCATTAGGGTCTAAGACCTCCTGAGCCAGAACCACTTCGTAACCAGCAGCTTCGACCGTCGGAGATGTGGGCACTGTGCTGGACAACCCCGAGCCCCAGGCCCAATAGTCCCAGTCGTCGGTTCCCGAATCTCCCGTCAGAATTGCATGGGCGAACATGGAATCATGCCACCACTTGCCCGGATCTGGGTCAGTTCGATTCTGTATGTTCATTCCGATGAAAATCTCATCGTCGTCGATGATTGTGACCCTTGGCTGGGATATGAAGTCGACTATTGACAAACCCAACGAATAGCCGGTCGTATTTTGAAATCCGTCCATTGTGTAGAAGATGTAGAGCTTGTCCTCAGAAATATTCTGCCCGTCGTACTGGCCCACTATGACCACCAAATCACCCTTGGCAGCAACATAAGGGCATATCATCCTCCCCCACCAGGTCTGTCCACCCCCAAAGTTCTCATTATTCCACATACTCCCATCGTCCGACCATGCGAATTCCAATTCATCTGACTCGAAGAATAGGTACCTCATTTCACTTCCAGCGGTGGGAGAGTAATCAATGGCGATAGATGGGCAACTCTCATTCTTTGAAGTATTGGCAAGAGGCATTGAGGTCCACGAAGCGCCCCCATTAATCGAAGTGGCGAGATAAATGTCCGAATTCCCTGGTACCGTATGCTCGAAGGCCGCGTAGAGTTTTCCAGCATCGTCACTACCAAGAGAAGGACGCGACTGGATATATGAATCATCATAGACTACGACATCGTTGACGAGGAATGGGGAATCAAGAGGGTCGGGAATTGGGGAGGTCTCAAGTTCCGCCGGATTATTCTCCTCGCCTCGGGTTTCAAATCCACTGAGATGTAGAGACTTGGCTCTCGGAGAAGGACCACTCGTAATTTCAATGCTGGCTTGTGTTGGGTGATTGGAGTCATCGGACTTCTCGGCGGACGGGCCAACGGTCTGTAATCGTACATCAAAAGCCCTTGCATCATTTGAAGAAGCATCGTCAGGAAGCAATGATGGCAATCCTCCCAACGGCAGAACCATAATCAGCACAATTGACAAGCTCACCAGCCTATTCGCATCTCTACCAATCAGATCCAATGGCTTCCCTCCATTGACTGCCCGCGTCCATTTGACAATCTCAACTCCATTATTTGAAGTTAATTCCTATCCTTGACTGGGATATCATGGATTCTGATATTATACTTCTTCTGGTTTGTTCTTCGAATCCCTAAGGATTTATTCTTCCTCTGCATTTCGGCATCTGTGACAATCAAGCTTTTCGCCTATGACGCGAAGGAGTGTGATCCCAAGAAGTGCACGTCCAGGAAGTTGGCGAGGTTTCGAATGCTGAGACTTCTTCCGACGACGCAGAAAATCCCATCAGGTTCGGTACTTCTCACCCCAGAAGCCGAAAGAGCCCTTTCGAGGATGGACAAGAGAAGAGCAGAGAAGAGGGGAATCGTGGTCTTGGACGTCTCGTGGAGAGTAGCAACATTTCCCAAGATACCTGGAATTACGGAGCGGGCGTTGCCTTTCCTGGTCGCGGCAAACCCTGTGAACTACGGGAAGCCATTCAAGCTCTCCAGCGTGGAAGCGTTCGCAGCGGCACTAATAATCCTGGGAGAAGAGGACCAGGCGAGACTCGTTCTCAGCAAGTTCGCGTGGGGGGAGCAGTTCCTGAAGCTCAACGCAGAACCGCTGGAAGACTACGCCAAGGCCAATAACAGCAGGGAAATCGTGGAGGCCCAGAGACAGTTCATTTAGACTCTGGGGGCAAAAGGTCCGGTATCCCATCTTCTATCCTATACGGGTGTCCGCACTTCGTGCAAGTGAGCGTCCCTTCGAGTATCTCATCGCCTTCTTCCTTGTCAACGCTCAACTCCAAATCGGCCTTGCACACCGGACAGCAGATGATATCCATCAATGCCCTCTTCAACGGAACACCAAGTCCAGAACGTACGATGTTCTATTAATAATTCGCTTCAGAGACGAAAATATTTAGATAACAATACTTAATAGCGGTCAAGTCGAGGTCCTATTCTTGTCCAAATTGGAAAGGGATTGCTATGAACGGATGCAGTACAGGGAGGAGCACATCGATGACATCCTGTCGCTTCTCTATCCTCAATTGACCAAGCCTCTCGACGAATGCAACGTCCTCGACATGGGCTGTGGGATCGGAGGGCTTTCAATACCTGCATCGTTCAGGGTCAAGGAGATCAGAGGGATCGATGTCAACGAATCATACATTTCAATATGCAAGGAGAGAGCTAAGGAGAAGGGAGTGACGAACGCGACATTTGAAGTCAAGTCCCTGTTCGATATTGATGAGAAGGACGCGTAT
>JAUVGH010000073.1 GCA_030593885.1 Methanomassiliicoccales archaeon | reverse complement strand
GAGAACGGATTGGAGTTCGTTCTGCAATTGAATCGCAATGCCGTCTACCGCTCGCAGGTCCGACCTTAGCAGATCATTGATCATTTCCTGTCGCGTGGTTGCACCCAGATAGGCAACACTGAAAGAAGAAAGGAGGAAGATCATTACTGCCAGGACGGCAAACGGTGCTCTGGCCCTTTCGTCCAGGGCGATTCTCCTCTTTCTCATCAGCATCGTGTCTCTCCACAACGGTTCTTCTTACCGACCGACTACGTCGTCCTGAGCCTTCTCAAATCTAATCAGGTATTGGTCTATCAGCAGTTGGGAAACCACCTCCACCTGGGTCAATCCACGAAGGTCCCTCATAATCGAGCGGAAGACCGCCTTAAACCTCCCTGCTACATGTACGCTACATTACAACAAACCAAGAGGTAAATGCCCAAACATCACAATGTCCTCCCTATGAAAAACCACCTAACTTTTCAACAGCATGACACCATTTGTCATTCAAAAAGATAACAACATTACTAATACCCCCGAAGAATTATCCGTCGCAATAGGAAGCCATATGGACTTCCGATCTAGGGGGATTCGAGATTGACATTCGAGAGACAAATCCAAGAAGAGAGCATGCTCTATGAACGCCGAGAGAAGAAGAACAACAAACGCAAGCTGGCCATCATTGGCTCCATATTCATAATGCTTCTTTTCTCCGTGGGGGGTCCTTTGGCCCTTGCCCTTTTGGAAACCCCTTCCGACTCCGGCACCATTGCGGTCGAGGGTCCTGCCACGGAACTTCCCGACGTAAGTGAGACCGGAACAGAGGAAGAGTGCACGGACTGCGAGTCCGAAGAGTTCGAAGAGATCGAGATGCTGGACCAAAGCAAGGAGATGGACGTTTTCCATGACGACCATCCCATGACCGAAGCGTCCCTGGGACCTCCGGCCACCCTCGCAAGGTCCAACACCGTCTTCGGCTATGACGGCCACTCGGACGGCTCGCTTGACCTGGGGACCGAATCCGGCTTCCTGGGAACACAGGAGTCCGAGATCATCATAATGGAAGGGAAAGGCCCGAGCAACAAGTCGAAAGGCGGGAAACTGGGCAACGCTCCTGACGCACTTTACAGGGTCCTGGAGAAGTTCCTGGCCAAGGGAAAGGCACCTCCACCGAACTTCCCTGTTCCGTACGTGGTATACACAAGATCGGACGGGGACATTGAGATAATCACCGACGTGCTGACCAAACAACCGTCGATGATAGACGTGGACGACAGCAAGGACACGGGTCAGGGCAGAAAGGACATCAAGGTCAAGACAACGATAGACGTGGACCCGCTGAGGATCACCACCGAGATAAAGAGGCTCGGAAATCCCAATCCGGCCTTCCTTCAGGTGTACGTGACCTTCCCTGCGTTCTTCTACAACGGTGAAGCTGGCGATCCCAACGGCGAACCTTACTGGATGTTCGGCTACACGACCGAGCCCGGTTCGGAGATACCTGAAGACATAACGATGACCTTCAGCGTTGATCGCACGTTGGGTGCTGAGCACGCATTCGATTTCGACTGGACCTCTGATTCTGGAATTGATCCGTTGATGTTCACCATGGGCATCTTCCAGGTTCAGGACAGGGATTTGTCGGCACCCATATTCCCGGCATTCGCAGACTTCGTTGTCTCCTCGCCACCCAACGCTGGGTTGACGTTCACGACAGCCGAGACCGCAACCGTGTCGCTCAAGTGCATGAACTGGACCGCACCCGCATCGTTCAACCTTGCCTTCGGCTTCTCCGAGCAGGAGGTCCTTTCGGGCAGCAACGTGTCCTTCAACGCGACCATAGATGTGGACAGCGTTCCGCAGTCGTTCTCGGTCTGCACGCAGGAGGACAGGGGCGCCAACACATATACTGTAGATTATACCGCGAGCGCACAGGTCGACGAGTTCAACATAACCACGGACATCATCATCGACGGGACTTCTACCATCACCATCAACGCCTTGATCCTCAACATGCCCGCAGCATTCCACGCGGTGCTCGGGGACGGGTACCTGGACGTGGATGTTCAGACCAACGTGGGTTTCGTGGGCTTGAATGCAACGGCATCGATAGGTATGATGGCAGTTCCGATATACGCCAACATGAGTCTGATGATCTGGGACATACCGGACTTCAACGCGACATGGTTCCAGGACTCCAACGGGAACGGATTTGCATTGGATGCTCCTTCCTGCATTGGGGAGATACAGCTAGCGTTCTCACTGGGAGCACTGGTGTATCCTGCCGAGCACGACAGCGATCCTGATTCTCACTACATGTTCGCATTCTCCGATCCAGCCACCATATCGATCACATTGCGATTGATAGGACCCAGTCATCTCGAGTTCTACCAGAACAGCAACATCGCACTGACCGGATTTTACGGTGAGTTCTGCGACAACAACGTCCTTTACGTTCTGGCCAACGCAGCATTGGGCAGCATTCTGACGCCCGACCACCTTCTGATTTTGGATGTCGAGGTCGATGAGACGCCTACAGAAATAGGCCTGAACTGGACGGTTCCTTTCACACTGAACCTGACCACCAACGACCCGATAGCCCACATATGGGCGGACCTGACCTATGACAACCTCACAGCGCACGCCGAGATACACGACATACCAGCAAACATGTCATGGCATATTGACCCGAGCTCATCGATTACCTTCGACGCGGACAGCTCCATAGGGACGGTCTGGATCAGGGCACATGACCCCTTCGGTCTGCCAGGAGCACAGACCTTCTTCGCCGGTGACCCGGCAAGGCTGTTCGACGTCATAGCACACGATGTTGCACCCTTCACGGCTGTATTCTTCACAGATGATTCGATAGACTGGACCGGTATCTCGTTCAACACCGCTCCCATGACGGCTTTGGGAGACCTCGGGTTTGCACTGACTACGTCAAACCTCACATGGGTGACACTTCTAGGAGCGGAGGAGAACAGAGTTCTATTCTACAACAACGACACCAGAGATCTGGGCAATGGCTTCGTGATGGAGGCATCGTTGTGGCTGCACGTGGAGGACATGACGCGGGCGGAGTTCGGATACGGAGGCAACGTGACCACTATCGACATCGGGTTCGGCGCCTCACAGGCAAATGAGCTCCGTGTCGGGCTGGAGCTCGGGAACAAGTCGAATCTGAATCCGGACCAGAACAACGTGACAGCGTTGGTGGTGACGACTCCACTGCCGACCAGCATGGACATAACCATCATCCCGGAGGAGTCCTTCGTCTACACCGCATCCAGCGAGATACTGCTGATAACCGTGGACGCGACCATCGGAACGACGGTGGCCCACATAGAGATCGAAGGCATCCCGACGACAGCGGACGGGAACTGGGACATAGCGAACCCGGGCTCGTTCGAACTGAACCTGGGTGATAGGCTTGATAGGATATGGACGGTCATGGATGATGTCACAGGCATCAGCTCATCCGACCTCAGACACGTGGATGTTCTGATCCTGGACGTACCCGAGAGCACAAGGGCGACCTGGAACTTGAACAACCAGTCCGCGGTACTGAACTTCCTTGATGGGACATACAACGAGGGTCTGGGCGAGTTCAGGTTCCTGGCGACGACCGGTGACCAGATACCGACAGAGAACTTCATGAACAACCTGAGCGCCGCCCCCAGTTGCTTGACCGACTACAGCGCCTACAGCGAGACCATCGACGACAGATACTGGCCGAACACCGTTCCCGGGCGATTGGACGCACTGTACTGCAGGGCACCGTCGCTTGACACCGGCGCGGACGACTACGCCATCTTCAGGGAAGGCAACATGGGCGTCAACGAGCCGGACGTTTACTCAATCAGAGTGAGAGAGGTCGGACTGATGAACTTCAAGCTGACCAACGATGACGGGTTCGTGCTCTTGGAGTTCTCCAGGAACCTCGCACTCAACCGCCAGCTGTACTTCATCTCAGACGACTACGACAACGACAAGATGACGCTGGGAGAAGTCAGCCGACTGCCGGATGGACTGGCTCTGAACCGCATCCGGGCGGAATGGGACGTCTCAGGGAACCACTACGAGTACCAATTGACCGAGCCGATAGCTTACATAGACGCATACATAGGACCCCATGACACCCAAAGCCAGACGAACAAGTTCACCAAGCTGGTATTGGCGGACGTACCTTCATCCGTGGAGATCGACTACAACTTCGGGACAACTGCGGGGTTCTTCGACTTCGTCGCATCGGATGTGTGGGAGGCCGGGATACTCTACCAGAAGAGCGGCAAGAGATACGTCGGATGGATCCAGATGCAGAGCCTTCACTTCGACTACTCGTACGCCCTGCCTGGAGCGGAGAGCTGTTCCTTCGGCATGGACTTCGAGTTCTGTTACAGGGTATTCCGCCTGGACTCGACATTGGACGCTTATCCTGGGGACGCTGACGGCATCTTTGGCATCTACGACCGGAAGAGCAACCCCGAGACACTGATCGGTGGCGGCCCGGCTCCGGGAGCGAACGAGTACATTCCCGAATGGGCGTTCATCCTCAAGGACTTCGACATCGTGGACATCCATGTCCTGTGGGACGTGGGCGCCGGGATAGACATCGATCCATTGTCCGTGGACGTTAAGGTGTTCCCGCACGTTGCGATATCGGCCGACTTCCAGATACAGGTTGACTTCTTCTGGAACAGCCAGGTGTACCTGAGCGGCGGAATAGACAACTTCCCGTTCCCGCTGCTTCCCTTGCCTTGCGTCCTCACAGACTTCTCGGCGTCACTGACGCTGAACACGGTAAAGGACTACAGGGACCAGAACCCGATACACCTGTGGCCGTTTGCTGGCGACTCGCCAGTGGTCTTCGGATGGAACTCAGGTTGGTCCAAGGGGCCGACGCTCGAGAAGCCTTGCAGGGATTTCGTGCTCTTCGTGGACGTCACGGTGGACGTGCCAGGGTTCCACAGGTTCCACGATCACCTGACGCCCTTCGTCTAAAACTGGAAACGGTGCTGACGATCAAACCATGAAAAAGAGTGTTGAGCGGGAGCTCTATCCTCAGTACTCCCACAAGTCCTCTTCATCAAAGAAGCTCACCTGCTGCCTGGCCATCATCTCGATCAGCTGGGTGAACCCTTTCTCCACGTTCTTCCCCGACTTGGCGCTCGTGTAATTGTAAAGAGAATCGCAGTCCTCGCAGAGCTTGGTGAGGTGGTAGTCCCGTATGATCTTCTTCTTCTTGAGGTCGGTCTTGTTGAGGAGCACGTGCACCGGGATGTTGCCGGCAATGCGCCTGCCCTCATCGATCCAATCGTAGAGGCCGTCAAGACTGTCCTCGTTGGAGGTGTCGCAGACCGCGAGGAACCCGTCCGCGTTGAAGAAATAGGCGTCCTTCACGAGGTTCTTGAAGTCCAGCTTGCCGATGACGTCGAAGATCTCAACGTCCATCTCCACGTCCATTCCTCTCTCGATGAACGGTATGAGCATCTTTTTTTGGGTCACGACCTCCCCGAAATCAGGGTCGGCGTCCTTGTTGAACTCATCAAACGCAAAACGGTTCACAAGGCTTGTCTTCCCGACGGTCGCGTCCCCAAGCATGCAGATCTTGGCCTTCGTCTTTTCTATCCTCATGGGCCTCTCCACCTCCTAGATGGTTGAGCAGGCGCTTCGGTTTGAGAATAAAAAGGGTTTCGACTCGATTCTCATTATCGGGAATGAAAGTAGGGGTGTGCTCTGTAAGTGCTATTGAGCCTCAACGCCCACAAGTAGGGCACTCCCAGGATGTTCGGAGTTTTGCAGGATGATTGATGTTCAAATCGGGATCATAGTAGTGGAATTTTCGGCACTCTTCTTCGTACGATTCTCTGAAGCGTTTTCGACCCACGATATAACAGAAATCTACCCAAGCTATTCTCCCACCCAGCTCTTCATGGATTCCGTCAAACCATATCTTATTGTAGTGTCCTTCGGCTCGTGAAAAAGGCTTGTCAGAGCGGCCCACATACCGAACCGGGCCATCATAGGTGCTGTAGAACCTATAAACTATCGAAAAATTCTCAGATCCTGCCCTTGTTATGACGTCCACTAAGCGATCATACCATTCAGAAATGTGCACAGACTGCCAATATGAAGATTTCATCGCATCTCCTTCGCATCCCGAAAACGGGAGCTTATCCAATGGTAGAATGAGGCAGCCACGGAAGTATTTCTTGCTCGGTGGTCGTCTACGATTATCCTTCGGTTTCGGGGTGTTCTTCCAGTTCCTTCGATATCGCCTCTCTAACCCCATCCTTCGGAGCTTCATGACCCCACCCGATCTCCTTGCCGTTGATGAAGATGCCTCTGTGCCTCTGGCACTTCATGTAGACCCCAGGTTCGTGAACCGGGAACTCATTGAAGACGACCTTGTCCCCGAATTCCTCCGCCACCTCCTTGACGCGCTCCGCCTCGATGTTGATGGTCTGGCATGAGATGTCCCAGAACAGGTCCACCACGACCTTGCCGGGAACGGGTTTGAACTGGTACCTCGATTTTGGAAACTTGGGGGCCTCAGCTGTCTCATCGAAAGGTTTCCAGAGAAGAACGACCTTTTCAAGGACATCGGAATCACCAGGTGAGCCGACCTTGTAGCTCTCAACCTCCTCGAAGCCGTGTCTCTCATAGAACGACGCAGGCAACAACCAGAATTCCCCGCGGAAGCCGATTGTGGTGAGTCCCTTCTTTCCCTGCAGCTTCGCTTCCTCTTCAACGGCATCCATCAGTGCCTTTCCCGCTCCCTTCCCGTTGTAATTCTTGAGGACCACAAGGCAGTAAACGACCATCAGGTCGCTTCCAAGGGGCCCCACGGGAGAGTGCTCAATAGGGACTGCATAAAGGAAGCCAGCTATCTCACCGTCAACGTACACCACCTTGATCCTCAGGCCGATGTCGTGCTTCTTCTTGAACCAGGCCAGTCTTCTCCTGGCGTCCCTGTCGACCTCTTCTGATTCGTTCATATGGGTGCAGGTGCTGACGAAGTATTCCGAGGATTCGTCCATGTCTCTGACTTCGATTGGCATTGAGGTCGGAAGAGTGTCAGGAATATAAGAAAAGTGTGTAGAACAGAAGGGGGCTTACGGCGGTGACCTGGCACCTCTTTTCCACGCGTCTGGCTATACGTTTTCAATGGTCCAAATCGCCGGAGATTCTACCTTGATCCAATACCCAAATCCAGCTCGCAAGAATTCTCCATCTGCCATGACTCTCAAGAAATACGGAGGAGCCAATGCATCAAATCCCTCCATTCTCACCACCGCGACCGCTGCCTTGAGGTCTGCG
>JAUVGH010000042.1 GCA_030593885.1 Methanomassiliicoccales archaeon | reverse complement strand
CCACCAACAGCGGATCTGGTGGCTGGACCTCCAAGCACCTATGTTGGAATGGAGATCGAGTTCGACGGAAGCGGCTCTACCGACCCGGACGGCACGATCGTGGACTTCGAGTTCTCGTTCGGCGACAACACGTCCGATCATGGGATCTCAGCGGTCAGGGACCACTCGTACACCTCCGCGGGCATCTATACGGTCACTCTGACGGTCACCGACGACGACGGTAACACGAGCACGGCGCAGGTCACTGTCGAGGTCACCGAGATGCCACCGCCTGAGGTGGGGACAAACTACAAACCGATCGTGGCTGTGATCTTCGCGATCATCCTGACAATCGTGGGCTACTGGTCTTCCAAGAGGAAACCGTGGAAGGGCGGGAAGGACGGGATGGCGGTTGTGAAGGCGTTCATTTTCATTTCATTGCCCTTCATCCTGGCGGAAGCCGCCACGGGGGTCGTGTCTCTCCTCACCGGACAGCTGTCGATGCCGCCGATCATCGGGTTCGGTACAGCCGTCGACCTTCTCGTCCTTGTCGTGGGACTGGTGGTGGGCGTCCACAGAATTCTCAGGAAAGCCCCAAGCTTGGCTGAGGGGACGTAGTTCATTATCAACTGCGACAAATCCGAGTCTTCTTCCGCAAGTGCAAGGAGGATCTCTATCGGCAACGCTTGTAAAGCCGTCAATAACGACATTATTTGTGCATTTCTGAAAGGAGGATCTAGAAAGTGAGGGAAGTGGATAGACAGCACCGCGGGAGCGATACTGTCTCGGGAGACGTACAACGGCGTTCCGAAGATTGGGGACGTGGTGAACGAGTTGCCCGAGTTGAGGATAGTGAGCAAACGGACGTTTGAAAGGGTTCGGGAATTGAGGAAGAAGAGAGGGGCCTACAGGCCCCGGAGGAAGTTGAGGCCAATGTCCGTGATGGTCGAAATGACCTGTCAGAACTGCGGAACGACCATCCATCCGGGAATGCGTTTCTGTCCGATCTGTGGAATCGAGCAGATTGGGTTGGAAAGGACGGCTGAAGGCCCACAGATGGCTCCTTGAGGGCAGACCGATTCGAATCTGAGCGAGGTCCTCCACACGTATGATGGTCGGTGATATCGTATGAACAGAATCGAAGAACTGTACGAAGGTTTCTTATATTTTCATTCCTTTTCCCATTCTAACCTATCCTCATCGTGTGGCGGGAAGAGGGAGGATAAGGGGGGATCGAGGTTGGAGGAAGAAGAGTCCAGTGAAGTGGAATTCTCGAAAGAGAAGAGTGTGTTGGCTGTTTTGTACGGGATGTTGGTCATCTGTTACGGGAGAATCGGAAAAGCTCTCAAATCGGACAAGGCGAAGACCGTTATCTCGATGTTTACGGTCGGCGTCATTGTACTTCCCATATTGAATCCATTGGGGGGACGCGACGAAAGACGTTACACTTTTGACGACCTTCCGATAGAGGAAGAATGGGATAACGAGTTCAACGAGACCGTCGTCATTTTCATTGATGATGAAGGTCCAATGCATGGAGGCCCTGGGATAGGAAACCTGGTCCTGATGGTCACCTTCAATTTCACGGACGGACCATATTCCACCGTTCTCTTCGTGGACGGCGAATCATTTGGATTCATCGAGTACCGACATACCATTTTCACGATACCGGTGACCGGGAACGTGAGGCTTGAGTTCGGAGCCAAGGAGATCAAGATGAGGATTGAGAAGCTGGACTATGACGGGGTCGTGTGGAACGAGTATGACGACGTGGTCGTCAAGGGCAAGACCTACTGGGAAGAGTATCAGAGGTACTGGAGTGGGGATTACTGGGGCCACAGGTCCATTGTCTCCCTTCCCGAACCCCCCGACAACTTCCCGCCGCGACATTCCGTCGATGTCACCTCTCCCGACGTAGTCACGCTCAAGCACATGGCCATCAACGAGGAAGGGATCTACGACTACAACGAGGTCCTCTTCGGCCACAGGAACATCACTCTTCGATCGGACACTACCTTCTTCAAGGTCTGGACGAACGACTCGAACTTCTACAGGCTTCAGTTCAACTGGAAGGCGTGGCAGCCTCCTGCAGCGAAGGCGGTGCTCCCTGATGCGAGTTTGGGTGGCAGTGGCGGCACCAGAGGAGGCGAGGACGACCCCATAACGCTTTCCGACGACACCCCGGATGAGGGCGATATCGTGGAGATTCAAGTAAAAGTGGAGAACTCCGGAGACGCCGGGACAGGCTATTTCAACGTAACTACTTATGTGGACAGGATAAACGGCACCACCCTCATAGGAAACAACGTGACCAGCCTTGGAACCGGGCACAGCACCACCATATACTTCAACTGGGACACGACAGGAACGTACGGCAACCACACCATTCGGGCGGTTCTTGACGTAGACAACTACGTCGAAGAGTGGAACGAGAGCAACCACGCCAGCATAGAAGTGTTCGTGAACAGCACCAAGCTCTATCAGGACAGCGACGGCGACACGTTACCCGATGCCTGGGAGGACGATTGGGGCCTGAACAAGAGCGATGCCAGCGGCATCAACGGGACGTACGGAGATCCGGATCAGGACGGTCTTCACAATCTTGCCGAATACCAGAACAACACCCTGCCCATGATCTCTGATACGGACAACGACACGTTGCTGGACGGAGACAACAACACCCTAGCCCTGCTCAAACTTGTCTTGCTAGAGGAAAAGGGCCCGTTCGATGATCACAGGTTCTACCTGTTCGTGAGCAGGTTCGAGACCTCGGAGGGCGAGGGCATACCATATGGAGGCTACAGGATACCTTCAGAATACAACCAGTACTTCAACACCTCCGCCGGGCAGCCGGACGAGAATCTTTCTAAGTCCTACATAGTCAAGGATATGCCCATCGAGGTGTACAACAAGGGGAACTCGACGCCGCAGGGCGTGTTCTACATCACCGCCGACAAGGTCAACCTCTCGGCCAGCTCGGAGACGCCATTCGACTTCGAGAACGACAACATCAGGATAAGGGTGAACGCCAGCCTGATACTGAACGCGACCTCGGACCCCGACCCCCTGGTCAAGGACGCAGACTGGGACGGTCTGGAGGACGCCTGGGAGATGGTCTACCTTGACACCCGGGGAATCGACTTCAGAGGAATGGACAGCGACGGCGACGGAGTTGAGGACATACTCGACGTGGACAGCGACAACGATCACAGGACCGACGGCGGGGACGTGAGACTGTTCTATTTCCCGACGTACGAAGGCGAGGAGTACGACTATCCGCTGGTTCAAGAGGGCGTGAGGTCCCACGGTGAGTCGACTGGACGCTTCGGCAACAGGTACCCCGAGTTCGGCGTCAATCAATCGTCCCCGAATATGATGGAGATAGGCATGACCGACCCGAAGGACGACGATGTGGACGGCGACGGTCTGTTGGACGGAGTCGAGCAGAGAATCTACGGCAGCGACCCCTTGCTCTCCGATACCGACGGCGACGGCTTGGAAGATGCAATGGAAGTGCAGCAATGGTTCACGTATGACAATGTGAGTATTGACAAGCGATTCTTCGACGACAACGATCTGGCCCCTCTGAACCTGAGTTCCTATTACGAAGCTCACTACAAGGCGACAATCTATGCTGATGTGAGGACGAACGTCGATACGGAACCGGACATTTCCGACTCCATTGTGATAGAGATCGTCGAAACGGACGAGTGGCAGAGCAGGTTGACCGAGCTGGAGTACACCACGTTCTACGATGCTAGTGGTCTTGACGACGACTTCACGTGGATTCCCGTCCTGTTCAACTTCTCTTTCGATACCTTGGTTGAAGACTCTCCATGGATATACATCAGCCCGAATCCTGAGGTGTTCCCCCCGACACTCAGTGATCTGGAGGTTCATCTCAAATACGCCGTCGTGAAGATCCTGGGAAGCGACGTGGCCTCGGGGGACACCGACGGCGACGGATTGTCCGACTACACCGAGATACTGATGGGAACGTCCATCTCCAAACCGGACACCGACTCCGACAGGATCACGGACAACGCCGAGCGGGTCTTCTGGTTCGGAATCATAATCCCCACCTACGAGCAGGCGGTCAAGCTGAGAACCGCAGACGTGGACGACGACGGTCTCTTGGACGGCCTTGAGATCCTCTACGGCACGAATCCCGAAGAAGCCGACGAGGACAACGACGGGCTCCTGGACTTTGAGGAGGTTCTCAACTACGTGACTATGTGGCAATACGACCTCACCGAGACCCTAGTCGACCTAGGGACTCTGTCACATGTGTTTGCAGTATCTGCCAAAGGGGACTTCCTCATCACCCTGACCATCAACAACACCATAAACAGGTCCGTGGCATACTACGACGAGGACCTTCTGTACGAGGACGACTACATGGACGAGATGAACACCTGGTTCATGAACAACTCGTCCACAGTCCAGTACTGCCATCAGACTGATCCTATGGCCGAATTCTGCGAACAGGCCAGATACGACTCTGACGCGATAATACTGAACGTGACCAGATTCGGGAACTACGTCAACACCACCGAGTTGAGGAAGGTGTACTTCTTCCGAAACGTGACCACGATGCCGATCGGCGCCATGGGCATGGACGTTCACAGAATCATCTACGAGCTGAACGTGGTCGAACCTCAGGCGTTGGTCGTTGCCAATTTCACCGAGTTCTTCGCCGGAAGAAGAGGTGTCCACCCCTTCAATCCGGATTTCGATTTGGACGGAGTGATGGACGGGCTCGAGGTGGAGGTTGGAGCGAACCCCTTCTGGCTGCACAGTGACCTTGACTGGCTGAATGATTTCGATGAATATTACGGAACCAATGGCCCCAGAACCAATCTTACCGATGAGGATACTGACGGGGACGGTCTGTGGGACGGAGAGAATATTGGCGGTGGCGGCCCGACCCATCAGGCCCCCGACCACTATGGTGAACTGACCTATGGTACGAATGCTACGATTCCGGATACTGACGGGGACGGTCTCTTGGATGGGTTTGAAAGGGGCCTTGGGACAGATCCTACACTATGGGACACTGACGGTGACTCTATGGCAGATGGTTGGGAATACAGATACGACCTTGATCCGATTAATCAAGATGGTTCTTATGACTACGATTCCGACGGCCTCAATAATTCTCAAGAGTTTGTTACGGACACTGATCCCAAAGATGAGGATGTCGATGACGATCTTCTGGAGGACGGTGAAGAGATATACGGGGTTCTCTTCAGGACAAATGTAACTGATGGAGCCTTGTCTATAGATAACTATGAGTCGCAACAAGGCTACAAGTGGATTTTCTACAATTCCACAACCCACAAGAAGTATCAGTTCAACGACCAGAGTGCAGAGACATGGTGGGTGGTTAGCGACGACGACGCCTCCACACAGGACAATCCGAGAATCTATGGCGACATCATCGTCTGGGAAGACAACCAAAACGGGAATTGGGACATCTACTACTTCAGCACAGCCAACAAGACCGAAGTGCAGGTGACTGACGAGTCAGCCGACCAAAGGTATCCAGAGATTTACGGGGACATAATCGTTTGGCAGGACATGAGGAACTCAGAGGAGAACTGGGATATATGGGCTTACAATGTCACAACAGGAGAGGAGACCAGAGTAACGGACAACGAAAGCGCGCAGATTACTCCAGCAATTTACGGGGACTTGATCGTCTGGGTTGACTATAGAAATGGTACGGAGGACAATTGGTACCAGACCGAGATATACATGTACAACCTGAAGAATGAATTTGAAGCAAGAATAACAAACGATTCCCACAACCAGACGAGCCCGAAGGTCTATGAGAATTCAATCGTCTGGCTGGATGACACCTACTCTTCCTGGGACGTATACATTCATCAGCCATCCGGAAGCAGGTATTTGGTGAATGACAGCCACAATCAAAGAAATCCTCAGATCTATGACAATTACGTAGTTTGGGAAGACTACAGGGATGGCGACTGGGAGATTTACCTTCACGACCTCAAACTTGCCAGTGAGACAAGAATCACAAATGTCCAATCAGAACAGAAGAATGTGACAGTCTTCGGAGACAAGCTGCTTTGGACGGACTACAGAGACGAAGACTGGGAGATATACCTCTACAATATAACCACTAAGGTGAAGGTCAAGATAACCGACCAGAGCGATGCTCAAACCAAACCTGGATTGTTCGAGGACAGGTTCGTATGGGTTGATGAGAGAAATGGCACCAAGGACGTCTACCTCTACAGCCTCACACAGTTCGGGAATCTAAGGGACGGTGCTCCACTATTCTACAATCCAGTCAGGAAAGAAATCTACGTCTGGGAGCACAACAACTCATTCTACAGATTCAATGAAACGGGTAGTTCCGAACCGTGCACTATCACAGTCCCCACGATAGGATACTGGAACAAGGAGCTGCATGAAGGACCCAACATACGTCATCCAGACAGTGATTTCGATGGGTTACTTGATGGAAGGAACTCGACTGTTGCCAAAGGATCGGATCTCGACATCTACTATCTGAGCTATGAATTGCCGTTTGTTGACAATGGCGACAATACAGTCACTTTCGTTGGGGAGAAGAGCGTCTTCACCGACCCCATGCGAACGGACTCTGATGATGATTATCTGGCAGATGCAAAAGAGGTTTTCGGTTACAACATATCGGTCAAGAGGAAGAACGGCAGCATCGAGAAGAAGTTTGTCACAACCCATCCATCGAACGATGACTGTGACAACGACGAGTTGATCGACGGTAGAGAGTTGTCCTTCCAGACCGATCCGAATCATCCAGATGCCGATGAGGACGATCTGATCGACGGATACAACGTCACGACACCCACGACATCGGAATTATTTATGTATTTCACGGGTCTGGGGATACAGTACAAGAATAACGGTGACGGAACGGCAACATTCGTCGGAGAACTGAGCATGGGCAGCTCCCCGACCAACAACGAGAGCGATGGGGACGGACTTCCGGACGGCCAGGAGGTCTTCACGAATCTTACTCATCCAGCATTTGTCGATACGGAGAATGACGGCATTCCGGACGGCTATGAATCGTACTATGGCTTGGATTTCTTGTCGGACGATTCAGAAGATGATTTCGACGGTGACGACTTCACAAACATTAAGGAATACATGTACGGGACCAATCCACGACACCATGACACCGACTTTGACGGGCTTCCCGATGCTTGGGAGTTTGAATTCGGAATCTCACCACTAGACAATGGAACAGACCTTCACAGAAGGGACCACGACAAACTGACTAATACTTGGAGTTACACCGAACTCTCCGGGCAAGGTCAGAGCGAAAACGGCCCGAGCGCAGATATCGATGAAGATGGGCTTTCCAGCATCGCGGAATACTCCTATATGAAACCATCCGACTGGGATGAGACCGATGACGGACCGTGGTGGGGTGGCTTGCCCCCTGTTGATGATGACGCTGACGACGACACGATTCTCGACGGATCTGAAGTCACAGAACGCACCTATTGGTGGGAGGCCGAGGACTACACTGAGAACGATCCAATCGATGACAGTTCGAGCGGTGCCAGCGGAGGGTACGCCGCGGCAGCAACTTCGGAGAACGATGAGGTGTTCGAGATTCAATGGAACCTTCCTTCAGACGACCCGGATCCCCACTGGAAGGTCATGGTCAAAGCGAGGAAGACCGGGAGCAGCGATGGAATATTGAAAGTCTATGAAGGCGCGAATCTTCTTGGAACTCTTACGGTCGACGAGACTGACTATGACTGGTATTCAATCGCCGGTCTTGAATTCGACAAGGAGGGTGCGGTTACCGTAAAAGGCATAGATGGGGAGGCGAGTGAGAACAGACCGAGCATCTATGTCGACAAGGTCCTCCTCCTCAATGTCTCTTATCTCTATATTGACAAGATATGCACAAACGTGGATTCGCAGTGCAGTACGACGAAGCTACTGGACTTCCCAGGAGGAGGAGGTACCAAAGAACTCTACATCAGAATACCTGTGGCAGGAGGCGTTCCAAGGTACGTTATTCAAGCCTACATCAGTACCGAAGGCGATGCCGATCCAACTCTGGGTCCAAATCTCACCGTGGGAGACAAAGCAGGTGCACCCGGACACCAGTGGCATTACTTCGACCCTCCGAGCGATTGGTATTATGAACCATCGGATACAAACACGACCCTTGACCTGTCAGGAGAGTTCAACCAGTTTATATTGAACAATACGGATGCAGATGATGGATCGCAGGACCAGCATATCTCTATCCCGTTGATATTCGAATCCGGCAATGGAGGGAAGCTGACCATTGTTTCAGTGTATGTCAGGTTGTGGCCGTTTGTTTCGGATCCAAAGGATTCGGACACAGACAGCGACGACCTTCTTGATTGGGAGGAGATAAGATCACACAATACGTCATCACTCAGACTGGATTCAGATAACGACTACATATCGGACTGGAGCGAATCAAACGAGGATCAGAGACCACTAGAGGACGGGGACCAGTTCACCGATCCGGTGGATTCTGACACTGATGACGACGAACTCATGGACAACGACCTTGAGGACAAGGATCCTACAACCCCGGATGGTGATTTTGATGGGCTTCTTGACGGCGAAGAATTCAGATTGAGAACTGCTTCGGATGATCCTGACACAGATGACGATGGATTGCTGGACGGATACAATATCACTACTGAATTGGATTCAGATGCGTATGATCTATTCATTGCAGAGAGCATATACAACGTTGACATTGGGGGCGATGAGTTCATCTTCTTGGGTGAAATGTCTTTGGGAACAAAGCCCACCGTGGCTGATACCGATGGAGATGAACAGGAGGATGGAGAAGAGTGGGATGATGGAACTTCATACCTCAACTTCGACACCGATTTTGACGGACTCCTCGATGGTGCCGACCTCACAGTCCAAGAGAGCGATGAAAGATATCAGCTCTTCGTCGATCGTGGGATCGTATTCATGGATGATAAGTTCAAGGGCGAAGAGACTGCTGGCTCCGACCCAACAAAGCCGGACTCTGACTTCGATAGCTTGCCAGACGGATGGGAGGTCAAGTTTGGACTGAGTCCGACCGATGATGGGTCTACGAACGAAGACTACGGCCCCGATGGAGATCCCGACGAGGACGAGTTAAACAACCTGGATGAATTCTATGTGCAGACCGATCCTGACGACTTCGACACTGACGATGACGACCTAGAAGATGGATGGGAGACTGCTTATGGGCTTGATCCCCTTCATGATGGGAGCCAGAAGTACATCCTGCAGAAGAACTACGACTATGCGCAGGTCAGCGACACGAGTTCTGATGATGGTGCCGGTGGGGATCCAGATAAAGACGGCATTCTGAATTCTGCTGAACAAACAGGGTCCACGTCCCCGACGCATGCAGATACAGATGGTGATGGGCTACTGGATGGTCAAGGTGCCACGGTCTCAACTGGTAGCTCCAAGTTCATGTTGTGGGAATCGCAAGGCATTCTCTATAAGAACATTAATGAATGGACAGTTGAGTTCGTGGGAGAGGCTCTGTACTCTACCGACCCTCTCGATCAGGATTCTGACGATGACAACGTAGTTGATGGCCAAGAGGTTCTGGGATACAATGTGACCATTGCATGGTATGAGGGGGAGGAACTCAAATCTGAAAACAAGACGATATTTGGCCATCCAATGGAAGCCCATATGGAATCAGATGGCGTGACTCCTCTCGATATCGATGAGGACGGGATAACCGACATAGACGAAATGGACCCCGTCAGTTCTACCACCATGTCGGTCGAGGATTTCGTGGAGATATACGGCGACAACCAGTCAATGATGGACAGCCAGTTCAACCCGTTCATAAGAGAGAGCCTCCCGCCAATCGTTCTCAACATCGCCATAACGAAGCACGAGAGGTGGGGAGATTGCTACTTCTTGGGTGTCCGTTTCGACTGCCTCAAGAGACTCTGGGCGGAAATCGAGGTTGAGGCCCTGGACGTATCTGAGTTCAGCGTCACGGTCACCATAAGCGAGGATGACGACAGATCGGTGACCTTCGTGGGAAAGGGACATGAATGGTTCATGGTTGCGCTTGATCTGAAACTGGTGGAGGTTCTCGTAAGATACAAAGTGAGCATAACGATGGAGGACTTCGCGGGGAACAGTCTCGACCCTCCTTTCGAAAAGGAGATGGACGGGCTCTTCGGCGGAGTGCTCAGGATGCTGGAGGACCTGTGGGATTGGCTCGTGGATGTTGCGACAGCGATAGTGGATGCTGTGGCGAAGGCTGTGAGTTTCATTTTCGACATGATAGTGAATCTCGTATCGTCACTTATGAACGCCATAATTGATCCAGTTGTGCGGGCAATAGGTGGCTGGATAGAGGGTTTGATATCCCTTGCAAACTCTGTCTCTGAAGGAGTCAATGAGACAGGGGACATGTCTTCCTACTCTTATGGGGATTTCGTCAAGCACCTGACGGGAGACATGATGATAGTCCTAATGGCACTGTCATCTACCATAATGGGGATTTTCCTGTTGACATCGCCTTACACCATCCTCTTCAGTTTCATAACAAGTTGGCTTATCGGAATGATCGTGCCATTTGTCTTGTCCACCATTGCAGGAGCAGTCCCCACCCTTAAGGAATTGCTGGATCCAATTGTCAGATTGATGAGCGGAGATCCAACTCCAATTATCGATTTCATTGAGAACTACCTCCTAGCCAATGTCCACAGCTCTGAGTGGGAAACAGACTGGGTGGTCAACTGGTTCGGATTTGGTTTGGCAATCGCATCAGGGGTTGCTTCAGGTGGGGGGGCGGTTTATAAGAAAATGACACCTATTAAAGGTGAGCTCATGACAGGTGACATAAAAGCGCTGTTTATATGCGGGTTGGGATTAGCCTTGACCACGGTTGGCATGTTTTACAGCAATGATAGTCCTGCGGCGGTTATTTTGAGCCTGATTGGGACTGCTTTCACCGTGTATTCCGTAATAAAGGCGAAGTTTAGTGAATCGGAGTCAAAGTTCGATCAATTGGCGGACGGCTTCACAATTGGCGGTGTAGTCTGGGCGGCATTTTCCACAGGGTACAACATATTCAGATTCACAACAAGTAGGTAAGGTTATATATATATGAAACAGATTTCAACACACGGGAATCGGATGAATAGACAACCTGTCTTTTCTGAAGTGGTTCAGTATCCACTCTTGGGTTTCAATGTGAAAGGCTTGCGATTTTTGAAAGCCTTCGGATACTTCGGAAGAGGTCTATTCTTGACAATGCTTGCTGTAGGAGTCTTCTTCTCTGTATTCTCCGCAATAGACACCACGGCAAGGATCATCATCATGCTGATTGTCATTTCCGCAGTCGTTCTGTTGGCTGACAGCGACAGGGAAACGAAGAGGATGCTATTTGCTGCGACACCCATTGTTATCTATGAAGAATTCATTGAGATGCCTGTAACACTTCTTGAGAGAGTGGTATTGGGCAAGAAACGGTTGATACAACTGTCGGACATCGAGACATTACAAATTGACGAGAGTATCATGCCTGAATACAAAGGAGCCGCTGAGTTGTTAGTAACGACAAAGGCTGGCGTAACGTACAGATCCTACGCGAAAAGGAGGGGGCAGGTTGATGAGATGACGAAGGCCATTCTCCAATTGAGACCGTCCGTCAGGATTGTGCGTATTCAAGGAGAGCCTGAATAGGCGATATCCTTCAGGGAGACTTCGGAAACAGAATGAATTCGTAATTGCACGGCTTGCAGCAGTACTGCTGCAATTTTCCCACAGTCGGCGAGTCGTGCTTCCCATACTTGATCACGTTCATCCTGTCATCGCATCTCGGACAGGGAGGCATGCTGGCTTTTTTCTGAAGGTACTTCTGGACGACGGGATCGCTTGTCTTGTCGTCAAAGGACAGGTCCTTTCTGCACTTGTCCAGACTCTTGTCGTAGTACCTGTTCGTTACCCCCAGCATTGACCTCTCCTTCAGCCTCGTCTGCACCGCTTCGAATTGTCCATCACCGATTATTCTCACCTCCTCGTGCCTCGTCACGATGTCCTTGTAGATGTACTCCCCTAGATACACCCTGTTGGTCAGAATCCTCTTCACAGTCGACAACCTCCATCTGTCGGAGAACCTGGGTTTGAATCCGTTCTCGTTCATGTGCCTTCTCACCGAGCAGAGGGTCCCAAGCTCCAGGTACTTGTCGTAGACCTCTTTGACTGCTTTGGTTTCTTCAGGGTTTATCTCCAAATGTCCAGTCTCTGGATTGTAATCATAACCGTAAGGAGGACTCGATCCCCTGTGAAACCCTCTCTTCAACCTGGTTCTCATCCCCATCTTGGAGCGCATGATGAAGACCCTCCTCTCCATCGTGGATACTAGACCAAGAATGCCAACGACGAACTCATTGTAGGGAGAACCGTCGTTGGGAGTAGGTTCAGTTATCGACTCCACTCCCACCTCGTTCTTGTTCAGAAAGTGCAACAGCGCTGGGAAGTCGATGTTGTCCCTGCTCAATCTGTCGTACTTCCACAATATGAGCTTGTCGAAGGACCCCGTCCCCGCATGCTCAAGCATCTGCTCCAATCCCGGCCTCTCAACGTACAACGGAGTCCTGAAGATCGGCGATGTGGTGAACGAACTCCCAGAGTTGAGGATCGTGGCAAACGGTTCGGAGTTGAATACAACCTTCAGCGGACTAGGCATTCTCCATGAGGCGTACGACGATGGCCACACGCTTTACTTCGGGGAGCTCACTATCGGGACTGACCCTCTCAAGTCGGATTCGGACGGGGACGGACTGGGAGATGGAAGTGAGTTCACCGGAGCCACAGACGCGTTGAACCCCGATACTGACGGGGACGGTTTGCTGGATGGTGGTGATTGGACCAAGGACGAAGATGACTGGCGATACGCAATTTTCATGTCTATGGGAATTGTCATCATTGGCAGTATCTTCAGAGGAGAGAACTACAAAGGTACCATCAACACCAACCCTGACAGCGACGGCGACGGTCTGCCGGATGGCTGGGAGACCTCGTACGGACTGGACCCGCTCCACAACGGAACCGAGAAGTACATCCTCAAGGCGAATTTCGACTACTACACCGTCAGCGACGTTTCGGGAGACGCTGGACCCGGAGGAGATCCCGAAGGAGACGGGTTCACCAATTCCCAGGAATACGGCTATCTGGCCTCGCCCACGAGCGCCGACTCGGACGGCGACGGGCTCATAGACGGCGGCAATGCGACGATCTCCCGGAGCAACTGGAGGTTCAAGCAGTGGGAGTCGCAGGGGATTCCGTACAGGACGGCCTCCGGATACAACGTCGAGTTCCTCGGCGAAGGGGGATACACAACAAACAGAACAAACCCTGACTCCGACTTCGACAACGCCACCGACGGACAGGAACTCCACGGATACAACGTCATCATATCATGGTTCGAGGGCGAGGACCTCAAGTCCATGAACAAGACCATATACGGACACCCGTGGGGAGCGTACAAGCAACCGGACAACTCCACCTACCTGGACGTGGACGAGGACATAGTAACGTCGTAGTTGATATATAGCCAATCTCCGATAAGTTCCTTTCAATTCGAGAAAAGTGGGAGATCTGTAGATTCATGTCGTGCTCGATAATGATGTACGACATTCGTGAAGAGCTTCCCTTCACTAGGTGTCTACTAGTAGGACAATCCCCGTGTCTACCCAAACCCAATATCCCTGTCCAGCTTGAAGGACTTCAGTATCATCAAGGATCTTCAGATAATAGGGAGATGAAGAAGGGTCGAATCCTTCCACTCTGCTTGAATTCACTGCCGCTTTCAGATCGGAGACGGTGAACGTGGAATTGAACGATGGAAATCCGATGAGATTCCATCCCACTCTGAGTTGAATCGATGTTCTCTCAGGGATCAATCCTGCAACTGTTAGATTCATATCACCTGTCACGTTTACCCATATTCCCATCGCGTTGTCGATTGTGCCCAACGCTCCTTCATATGGCTTGAAGGTTGCGAACGATTTCCATTTCCGGAGAGATGAGTCGTAGTTCCAGGCTTTGTCCCATTTCACTGTTTGGAGGACAATCTCTATACTCTCATTGGGTTGCATCAACGGAACCGACACCAGATTGGGACCTTCCAAAAGATGACGGGTGAACTTCCCTGCCTGGTTCTCAGTACAGGAAGTTGCGTTCAAAGCATTGACTGCGCAGATCATGTAGAAGTAGTTTGAGGGATCGCCTTCACCACCTCCGATGTGCTCGTAAGAGTAGGATGGGACACCAACAGCAGGGAGAGAAGTGAGAATCGAGTATCCGTCTCCCGTGAGGCTGAACAGCGACCCATGGTATATGTCGTACCTCTGGACATCTCCTCCTAGACCCGTGTCGTTACTCGACGCCCACCAATCCAACCTGACTTCCTGAAAACCTATCCCACTCAGGCTGGCTCCAATTAGATCTGGGGGATCGACAGCTGTGGAAACGATCGGTCCATTCTCTTCCGGCGTGAACACGGCTTCTTCCCCATCGGAAGCTTCAAAGGCAAATGTGTAGTCCGGTCCCTCTGCCGAAAGATCGATGGAGAAGGCGAAACCGGCTCCTGCGGACCAGTTGTCTTGGTTGCCTATCCATTTCTCGAAGTTCACCTCATATGGGCTGGTACCCACCGGCGTCCCACTCTTATTCACCCAGACCCTTACAAGCGATGGAGGGTCGTTGTCTTCGTCCTGGTAGGTCACTCTGTATCTGAAGGTGTCGTTTGCCATTCCGAGATCCGGTGAGACTGAACCTCCGGAAAGGACAGGTAGGCGATTCGGGACTGCAGTGCTGTTCGCGTACGCAATTCCGCTGCCTCCCATCCAGTCAGTCCCGCCGAACCACATGTGGTACTCTCCCGATTTCTGGAGAACCGACGTACCGGCTATCATCATCTCGTCCCATTCACCAGGCGAGCCCTTAGAAAGAACGGGATTCTCGTAATGCTTTGTCCAGTTGATTCCATCGTGGGAAACGGCGTATCCCACATCGGGAAATCCACTAACGAGCGAACCCGCGAACCACATCCTGTACTTGACGCCATCGAATAGAACACTCGGCATGGCCACGCCACCGGAATCCCACTCGCCAGGTGCGCCGGCGTCAAGAACCGGGTTGTTTTGATACTTCGTCCAACTGATACCATCGCCGGATGTCGCGTAGCCGATTCTGGGCATTCCGTCCAGATCAGCGCCCGTGTACCAGGCATGGAAAATCCCTCCGATGAACAGAACTGATGGAGCCATCGTTCCATTGCCGTCCCAGTCGTCTGTAGCACCTGGTGTCAGAATGGGGTTGCTGGGATGTTTGGTCCAGCTTTCTCCATCGGATGACATGGCATAACCTATCTGGGGAAACATGCTGGAGTCCAATCCCGTATACCACATCCTGTATCCAGTCATATCCAGCACTACCCAAGGAGTTGCGACTCCGATCTCTTCCCAGCTCCCAGGAGAGCCAACGTCCATCACAGGGTTCGAGGGGTTCTTGGACCATGTCACTTCGTCTGGTGCGCTGGCCAGTCCTATTCTGAGTCTTGGTTCGAAGGTGGCAGTCAGATTCTGAGCAGTGAAGAACATCTTGTACCCAATCATGGGCTCTTCAACAACGCTCGGGTGCATGATGGCCATGTCCCATTCAAAGAGCGCGCCATTGACAAGCACCGGATTGCCTGAGTACCTCGTCCAATCAGTCTGCCCCTCAACACTGTGACAGGGCATTTCGCTGAAAGAGAAGACTGCAAAGCACACTAAGAAGACCATGGTATAGACTCTGATTTTCATCTAACCTCCTCCACTGGAAGTAGACACGCATTCGGTGTTGGGCTTAAAAAGATTTTCGTTCTTCAATCGTTTGCATCCATGCTGGATGCTAAAATTCGCACTTCGGAACTATTCACTCCCCTTTCCTGAATATTGCACCTGATGCAGTTGTTTCATTCATAGGTCACGGCACTTGCTTGTATCTTGCAGTCAAGGCCCCACTCTCAGATCTTGTGACTTGGCCAAGTCCTGAACCACCCTCGATCAATGATCTCTGTCCTAGTTATCCTTCCGAGCGATTCATCCCAGGGAGTGCTTTTGTCGTAGAGCGAAAAGAAGGAAGACGTTACCCGACTATAATATCAGACTATCTTTGAGGTTGATTTTCCAACTGGCGAAGACGAAGTTCCCTCTCCATCTCCTTTTCTCTCTCTCGTTCCATGTACAGCCTCAAGGCCATTCTTAACAAGTCAGCCTGGTTGATAGCTTTGCCCTTCTCGATCCATTCGAGAATCCAGTTGTAGTCCATCTCGCTGATCGTTGTCGCGACCGTGTACTTCTTTCGTTCGCCCATTGAAATACGTGTAATTTCGGTTTTGTATTTGTTCCTTTTCTATTTCATATTGCTGGGCATCATTATGTTCTTGGGATAATGCTAGGGGTAATCGCGTCATGCGTAATCATCATGGAATAGCAGATTTCCACAACGAGGCTGGCTCAGAAGACCTGAAACGCTGTCGAGGTTTGAGGACGGGGAAAGATCGAAGGACGAATTCGCATGTATGGAATTTATGATCAAGGAGTGAAGTATTCTCTGCGGACAGCACCCAAATCGCAGGCGATGTCTTCTGAGAGCTGATATACGAACAGGCCACCACGCTTCTGTCCTTTGGGAGATCTGGGATTATGTCGGTTCAAAAGACCTGCTTCCATGAGCTTTCTGACCTTTGCCACGCACATCGAGAGCTTCAGGCCTGTGGAATAGCAGATCTCTTCCATGGTCAGCGGTACTTCAAGAGTGGTTGCCAGTACGAAAATGTCTCTTTCATCAAGTTCGATGTCGGACCTGGTGCGGAGATAGTCCTTCAAATGCTTGAAATTGCCAAGGATTCCTTCTTCAGACATCTGGCTCATTCCCCCATAGTCAAATCTTCCGCTGGGTTGCGACATAGAGATGAAGTCCGCTGTGGGGGGATGGATCCTCAAGTTTCATAAGGAGACCTATCCGTTGAAGTTCCCTCGCCCTGTGCAAACATTCAACAAGAGACAGGTCCATCTTCTCAGATATGCTCAGCACGGTGGTTGGGCGATCTCTCGCAAGAGAGAGGATTTCCGAGTCTCTGTCGTCAATCCGGGAGAGAGAGGGGGGAAGAACACGCTTGCCTCTCGGGGATTGGACGCCCTTGTAGGCTCCCTGAGAACCTCCCCCTCTCTCTCCGCTCTCATTCACAGCTTGTGACCTCCAGAGTTCTGAAGTTCAGTAGGTTTCACAGAAAAGGGATGCTCGACGGTCGTGGGAACGGGGACAACATCTTTCATGGATTACCTCATCAGTCTCCAGATCTGTGGGCAATGGCTCGGTCCACCATTCTTTGAGTTATGAACTCGAAGACCTTCTCCACATTCTCTCCGGTCTTGGCGCTCGTGAAGTCGTAGGGGGAGTGATAGGAACCGGACAGATTCTTGACCTC
>JAUVGH010000015.1 GCA_030593885.1 Methanomassiliicoccales archaeon | reverse complement strand
CACTGGTTTTAAACTGGATTCCGTCTCATTTGGGCAGCAGGGACCAGCCCCTGATCCATTAAGGGACGAAACGATTGCCAAATACTGGAACGGATTCAACTACTCGGATGAATGGGTAAGGGACGCAACTCCGACCCTGGGGGCTCGGAACGACCGGCCAGGAAGACTTGATCCACCTCCGGTCGTTTTGAACGAGATCGGTTTCAACATGAACCAACCTGACGATAGGTTCATAGAACTGTATTACCCCGGTCCCGTGACAAGAAGGCTGACCGGATGGACAGTAGTTGCCGACTCGGAATACGCGCTGCCTACAGTCGATCTCGGTCCCACGAGTAGGTACTTCGTTCTGAGAGGAAGTGACTTCCCCATCAACTTCGCAATGGACGATGGAACGGCGACGGGAGATAATGTTTACTTATATGATGGAACGGGGCGGCTAGTGGACATGGTTGGATGGTCCGCACCGCATGTCACGGGGCAGACCATGGACAGGGTGAATGACCCGGTTCAGTGGGGATTTGACAGCTTCAACGACCCGACATCAACCGAGGATGGATGGAGGTTCGGCAGGAGTCCCACACCCCAGATCATCTACATGGGGCCAGATCAATCCAAGATGGTGGACGTGGGCCAGGTTGCTGCATATGATGTCCCCCTGTCCTACGCTGGAAGCAGCCCCGATGTCTTGGATATAACCTACGCTTCATCTTTGGGATGGACGACCGTTATAACGGACGCTCTTGGGGCTCCCCTGACCGATACCGATGGAGACTTCATACCTGATACGGGAGCAATGGGCGTCGGGAGCATGAGGTACCTAAAAGTCGAGGTCACTGCACCAATGGACCCGCAGAGCGGCAACATCAACACTGTCTATGTCACAGCCACATCTTCAGTTAATCCCAATCTCATGGTGACCCTGATACTGAGAACGACCGCGGTTGTTCCTCCGTACGTGGTCCTGAACGAAACGGCCGATCCGGAAACGATATGGCTGGAAGGCACTCAGGTATTCCCACAGGAGACCACGATCACACTCAACGTGACGGGTGCCGGGACACCACTGACCTGGTACGTGCCGCAGGACACCGTTTTCGTGATAGATAACTCTGGGAGCATGGTATGGAACGACCCATTGAGCCTGAGGTTCACAGGGGCTAAGGACTACGTGGACATGATGAAGATCCCGGACAGGGCAGCGACGGTTGTGTTCGCCGGCGGCGCCTTCTTGGTCAACGGGCGCCATCTGTCCTGGAACTACGCTGGGGTGAAATCGGACATAGATGGGATACTGCCCCCGGGAGGAGGTACGAACATACCGGGTGGCATGACCATCGCTACCGATGAGCTCATTGTATATGGCGACCCAGGCCACGTTAAGGTCGAGATCCTTCTCACCGATGGCGCTAATTCGAACCCGGCTAACGACGCCGTCGCGATTCAGGAGGCCCAGAGGGCGGCGAACGAGGGGATAATAATCTTCACCATTGGTCTTCTTGCGGGCACTGGTGTGAACGAGCTATTACTCCAACAGATAGCGGCAATCACAGGCGGAGAGTATCATCCAGCACCAACGGCAGCTGCACTCCAGGACATATACCTGGGCATCTTCCAGCAGATCATGAACATCGCTGGCACGAAGATCAACGATCCCATGAACCTTAACCCGATGATCAGGGACATACTGCCACCTTACATCAACTACGTGCCTGGAACGTTCCGAGACCAGAATGACAATCCCCTGCCCCCGGACACCATCACTGTCAATCCAGATGGAAGCACAACGCTGGACTGGGACTTGGACAAGATATTCATCAACGAGACTTGGCTCTGCAAGTTTGAGATCACGTCCACGCTGGACGGTCACGTCCCCGTGAACATCTATCCAGAGTCAAGGGTCAACTACACCAAGTGGGACAACTCCACCGAGATGGTCTCCTTCCCTGAAACTCTCATCACCGTATTGGTTCCTGAACCTGTCAATCCACCAATTCTCGACATAAGTGCCGACCAGAACGATGTCCACCTCGCATGGACCATACCCGGGCCTAACATCAGCCATTACCTTATCTACAGATCGTTGAACCAGAGGAACTTCGATTTCTCCAGTCCGTGGATAAGCACCCTTTCTGACCCTACTCCGACGAGAACTGACTGGACCGACGTGGGAGCAGCTTCGCCAACCCCTAAAGAGTACTACTACGCGGTCAGGGCCGTGAACACGCTTGGAGCCAAGAGCATAACCAGCAATACCGTGGGCAAGTTCACCAGAAGCTTTGACGCGGGACTCAACGCGTTCTCCATTCCTCTGGAACCATTGGTGGGTAACGACATCGAGTGGTATGCGAGCTCAATCCCAAACACAGTCTACATCGATTGGATGGATGATTCCGACCATTGGGTAAGACATTGGACGGGCGGTCCCTTGGGAAGACCCGGCCCGCTTGACGCAGGAGAGGGTTTCCAGATCTACACATCGGCTCCCTCGACGTTCACATTCGTGGGAACGCCAGCGGCCATGATAATGTACCAGGAGGGCTTGGGCGCGGAACTGAACTTCAGAAAGGGGCTGACCGCACAAGCCATACAGGACAAGGTCATACTCTACTGGAGGTCCACACTGGGTTCTTTCGGATACCTGATCTACAGGACAAACGACAGGATGGCATTCCATTCGACGAGTCTTGCCCCGATCGCAAGCCTCGGTCCCGGTGCCACGAGCTGGACTGATTCTGGAGCAATAGCATCGGACGCGGTCTGGTATTACATGGTGGTTCCCCTGAAAGCTGGAGGTAAGGAGGGGAGTAGCACATACAGCACAGGTGTGATATCGGTCACGTACAAGGAGGGGCACAATTCAATTGGGCTCCCGTTGAAGCCATACGGCTTGTGGACCTTGGACCATTACTGTGAAGGGATACTTGGGACGACCGGAATGTCCTACATGACCTATGGGATCTGGAAGTTCCACGCGAGAGAGATGCCGGCCGGAGTGTACGATCCATTCATAGAACAGGGCGAGGGGTACCAGCTCTCGGTGGACGGCCAAGCAACAAGATACACGTACGTCGGTTACTGACAGCGGGAACGCACCAAGCCGACTCTTTCTGGATAACAAAAAAGATAAAAGGGAATCTGGATTATGTCACGGTAATGGGGGTTCGTCCAGGTATGTCGGTTTTCCTATGCACCGTATGCAACACTTACAGGTACGATGAGGCCGAAGGCGATCCCAAGACAGGGCTTGAACCGGGAACAACGTGGGATGACATACCGGAAACATGGAGATGCCCCATCTGCGACGCTTCCAAGGAATCACTGAAGCTCATTGATGAAGGAAATGGAGAGGTTCTGGAGAAGGATCAATCCCATAAGACAAAGGCTGCTGAGGCTGGAACTGACGATCTGACGTTGATCGAGGCTAGACGTCGATCCCAAGACAAACTAGTGGGCATCTGCTCAGTGAACAAGGTCTGCGATGGCCTTCCCGAAAGGATCTGTATGGGTCAGACCTACGGCCAGCCAATTGGTCTGGGCGGTGTGGGCAAAGGACTGGGCTTCACGGAGAACGTGAGGGCCTTGGACAGGATCAAGATCAAGACCAGGCTCATATCGGAACATGTCAAGCCCGATACTGCAACATCGATCTTTGGAAAGGAGATCTCATTCCCGATTATGACGAGCTCTTTGAGCGGAGTCAAAGCAAGCATGGGTGGCGGCATGACCGAAATGCAATTCGCCACAGCGGCTTTGCAAGGATCGGTTGATGCGGGCACCATCGGTTGGATTGGGAACACAGCTGACCAGGGTCAAGAACTGACCGGATTGGAGGCAATCAAGGAAGTCGGCACTGGAATCCCGATCCTGAAGCCTCAGGCAAATGAAAGGCTGTTCGAGCTGTTCAAGATGGCCGAGGATGCCGGAGCGATCGCCGTGGGTATCGACCTGGATGGTTGCGGAAGCACCTTCTGGGAGAGATGGGGCAAACCGGTGTACAGGAAATCGGCATCGGAAATCAGGGAACTGGCAGATTCGACAGAGCTTCCGTTCCTGGTCAAGGGCATCATGTCGGTAGAGGACGCTCTTGATGCGTTGGATGCGGGAGTTGACGGGATAGACGTCTCCAACCACGGAGGGAGGATACTGGACTCGACCAGAGGTGTTGCTGATGTTCTTCCTGAGATCGTGGAAGCCCTGGAGGGGAAGGTCACGATCACGGCAGGGGGAGGCGTCAGAACGGGTTTTGATGTCATGAAGATGATTGCCCTGGGAGCGGATGGCGTGTTAGTGGGCAGAGATATGGTCAGAGCGGTTCTGGGCGGCGGCGCAGACGGAGTGAGGCTTCAGTTCGAGTATATGGTGAAGGACCTCAAGAGAGGAATGCTGCTGACGAGCTGTAATACTGTGGCGGATATTGATCGGAAGGTAATAGACAAGAACGAAAGTTGAAGAACGAATAGGGTCAATGAGTCAGGAAGGTGAGAAGATGGGTGAATTGAAGAAGGGGCTAGAGGGTGTCGAAGTTCTGGAAACGAAGATCTCTTCCATAGATGGAGAGAATGGGATTCTGAAATACAGGGGAACTGACATCAACGATCTGGTGGAGTATTCCTTTGAAGCGGTGACACACTTGCTGTTGTACGAGAAGCTCCCCAATGAGAGTGAGCTCGCGGCCTTCTCAGATCAACTGAGAGGTTCGAGGAAGATAGACCAGGACATATTAGATGTGCTCACAACATGCGATTTCAACATACAGGCCATGGACGCGCTCCGAACAGCGGTCTCGTACATGTCCCACTGCGACCCAGATCTGGGAGACAGCTCCCTTGAATCGAACCTGCGCAAGGCCACGGGTCTGATAGCCAAGTTCCCGACGGTGGTTGCCGCTTTCCACAGGGTAAGAGATGATCTGGATGTAATCGAGCCTGATGCATCCATGTCACACGGAGAGAACTTCCTGTACATGCTGAAGGGCAAGAAGCCGGGAGAACTCGAGGCAGAGATAGTGGACAAAGACTTCGTGCTCTCCGCCGAACATGAACTGAACGCATCCACTTTTTCCGCGAGGGTAACCGCATCCACGCTGGCCGACATCCACTCCACAGTCATCTCGGGTCTCAGCACCCTGAAAGGCCCGCTTCACGCCGGAGCCCGGATGTGCGTAATGGAAATGCTGGATGATATCTCCTCACCGGAGAACGCCGAGGATCACGTATTGAACTTGATCTCCAAGAAGGAGAAGGTGATGGGATTCGGCCACAGAGTCTACAAGACCCACGATCCAAGAGACAGAATATACAAGAAACTAGCAAAGAGGCTGGCAGATCACGGGGATCCGAAATGGTTCGAGATCGCAGAGATAATTGAAGCTACTGTCCAGCGCGAATTGGTGGAGAAACGGGAGAAACCGATCTATCCAAACCTGGACTTCTACTCCGCGGTCACATACAAATATATAGAAATACCGGAGACCCTTGCAACCGCGATGTTCGCCATCGGAAGGGTCTCGGGATGGATCGCACACGTTCTCGAGCAGTATGCTGACAACAGGTTGATAAGACCTCGCGCCAAGACGTCTTGAGGCTCACACTGGGAGGTGGGTGAGATAGGTTCGGAGATGGACCCTCTTGGAGTCAGAGACACATTCGATTCCAGCTATGGGGCCGTAAGCTTCTACAGCCTTCCAAAAGCAGAGGAACTGGGTCTTGGGAACATCTCCCGTCTTCCATTCTCCATCAAGGTCCTTCTTGAATCGGTTCTAAGGAAGGTGGATGGGCAACTGGTATCTGAAGAGGATGTAAGATCCGTCGCCGGATGGAGTCCGGACGAGAGGTCGGATAGAGAGATTCCATTCATTCCATCCAGAGTACTCCTTCAGGATTTCACTGGTGTGCCTGCGATCGTGGACCTTGCAGCCATGAGGTCGGCCGTGCAGAGGTTGGGAGGAGACCCTTCCCGCATCAACCCTTTGATTCCTGTGGACCTGGTCATCGACCACTCAATCCAGGTGGATCATTACGGCAGCCATCAGGCGCTGGAGCTCAATGAACGGACGGAGTTCGAGAGGAACGGCGAAAGATACGCACTCCTCCGCTGGGCCCAGGACGCGTTTGACAATATCAGAGTGGTCCCGCCGGGCAAAGGCATCCTACATCAGGTGAACCTCGAGCATCTCGCATCCGTCGTTCACATGAAAGAGGATGGCAAGGGTCGGGAAGCATACTGGGATACTCTCGTCGGAACCGACTCCCACACCACGATGGTGAACGGTCTGGGGGTTCTTGGATGGGGCGTCGGGGGAATAGAGGCCGAAGCAGTAATGCTCGGACAGCCCTATCACATGCCGGTCCCAGATGTGGTGGGCGTCAGACTTGAAGGGAAATTGAGAAATCGAGTGACCGCCACGGATCTCGTCCTCACTTTGACAAAGATGTTGAGGCAACAAGGAGTGGTAGGTAAGTTCGTGGAATTCACCGGACCGGGACTGGATGACCTGAGCTTGCCGGACAGAGCCACAATATCGAATATGGCACCCGAGTATGGGGCAACGGTTGGGTTCGTCCCCGTGGATGAAGAGACATTGAGGTATCTCCTCTTGACGGGGAAAGCAAAGGAGCACGTGGAGCTGGTCAGGCTCTACTCAGGGAAACAGGGCTTATTCCGATCAAGGGAAGGCCCGGAGCCAACGTTCAGCGAAACTCTTGTGCTGGATATGGGTGAAGTTGGATCAACCCTCTCAGGTCCGACCAGACCGCAGGACACGATCCCCCTCGGTGACCTCTCCCGCAGCTTCCATCAGACGATGATGTCTCAGATTCAGGACGGACTCCCGGAGTCAGAATCTGAGGAGGAATGCGTGAGATGGATGGAGGATGGAGGGGACCACATAGATGGGCATGCTTCAGTGGCAGAGCATGTTGAGTCCGTGGAGGAAGTGAGCAACGGTTCTGTGGTGATCGCCGCCATAACCTCGTGCACAAACACGTCGAATCCGTCAGTATTGATCGGAGCCGGCCTGCTGGCCAAGAACGCCGTTGAGCGTGGATTGAAGGTCAAGCCTTGGGTCAAGACCAGTCTGGCCCCCGGATCGAGAGTGGTTCCTGAGTATCTTGGAGAGTGTGGGCTCCTGCCCCATCTTGAATCCCTGGGGTTCTACGTCGTTGGCTATGGATGCACAACTTGCATAGGTAATAGTGGACCGCTTCCAGAAGAGGTCGCGCAGAAGGTGGTCAGTGGAGATCTCACGGTGGCCGCGGTACTGAGCGGAAACCGCAACTTCGAGGGGAGAATAAACCCGCTCGTGAAGGCCAACTATCTGGCATCCCCGATCCTGGTGGTCGCATATGCTCTCGCGGGAACGGTGGACATCGACCTCCCAAAGGAACCATTGGGCTTTGCATCGGATGGCTCACCTGTCTTCCTTAGGGACATCTGGCCGCGAAAAGATGACATTGATGAGATCATCCGCGCCTGCTTGAGGTCGGAGATGTATGAAGAGCAATACTCAGATGTCTTCGAGGGTACCGAGCTATGGAGTGATCTGACCGTCCCGGAAGGTGAACTATATTCATGGAACCCCGATTCAGGATACATCAGGGAACCTCCGTTCTTCACGGACCTATCACAAGAAAGCTGTGCCGTAAGTGACATATCTGGAGCTAGAGTGCTTATATACCTCCGAGATAGCATCACGACCGATCACATTTCACCGGCAGGTGCCATTCCTGCAGAAGAATGCGCAGGCCAGTATTTGATTTCCAGAGGGATCGAACCAGCTGACTTCAACTCGTTTGGGTCTCGAAGGGGCAACCACGAAGTGATGATAAGGGGGACCTTCAGCAACATCCGCTTGAGGAACAAGCTGACCCCCAACAAGGTGGGCGGATGGACACTCCATCATCCAACGGGAGAGGAAATGAACATCTATGATGCGGCAATGAGATACGCCGAAACGGGCACCCCCTTGATCGTGATCGCCGGAAAGGAATATGGGACAGGCAGCTCCAGAGACTGGGCAGCGAAGGGCACCAACCTCTTGGGGATCAAGGCTGTCATAGCGCAGTCCTATGAAAGGATCCACAGGAGCAACCTCGTGGGAATGGGCGTGCTACCACTCGAGTTCAAGGACGGAGAGAACGCTGAGACGTTGGGACTGGATGGAAGGGAAGTGTACAATATCGACGGGATTGAGAGCATCGAGCCAAAAGGTGAACTGAAGGTCGCGGCAACGAGTGCCGATGGGGGCAGGAAGGAGTTCTTGGTCAACGTGAAGCTCAACTCCTCTATAGAAGTAGAGTATTATCAGAACGGCGGTATCTTGCACAGGTTTATCAGAGAACTGATGGTTCAGGAAAGTTGATCGCATGGATGGAAAGGACCCCGTTGATAGAGCCCTGGAACATTTCAGAGGGATCATACAAGAGCAAATGTCAAGGGTGGAGGAACTGAACCATGCCGAGGACTGGGTGGATTATGAGGGCATCAAACCCATCATAATAGGGGTCGTGGGAGGAGACGGTATTGGACCCATAATCTGCGACGAAGCCAGAGGGGTTTTGGAATTCCAGCTCAAGGAAGATACCATGGATGGGAAGGTCCAGATCAGGACCATCGAAGGGTTGACAATAGAGGACCGTGTGAAGGTCGGGAAGGCGATACCAGACGATGTTCTGGAGGCGTTGAAGAGCTGTCACGTGATCTTGAAAGGACCTACGACCACGCCCCAAAAGGGCGACGATTGGCCAAACATCGAGAGCGCCAATGTTGCCATGAGACGTGAGCTGGACCTCTTCGCGAATGTGAGGCCGGTGAAGATTCCGGATCAGGGAATCGATTGGATTTTCTTCAGGGAGAACACGGAGGGCGCTTACATCATGGGCAGCAAGGGGGTGGCTGTTACAGACGACCTGGCATTCGATTTCACGGTCACCACCAACCAAGGTTCGGAGAGGATAATCGAGCTGGCATTCGAGCACGCAAAGAAACACGGTATCAACAGGGTCACGGTCGTCACCAAGGCCAATGTGATAAAGACCACGGACGGCAAGTTCTTGGACATCGCCAGGAAGGTCGCAGGGAGATATCCGGATGTCGAGTGGGATGACTGGTACATTGATATTATGACGGCAAAGCTGATCGACCCTGCGCGAAGGAAACAGTTCAAGGTTGTCGTGCTCCCCAACCTGTACGGGGACATAATCACCGATGAGGCGGCTCAGATCCAGGGTGGAGTGGGCACCGCTGGCGCTGCAAACATCGGCAAGCGATACGCAATGTTCGAGGCGATCCACGGGTCCGCACCGAGAATGGTGGACGAAGGGAGGGCTCAGTACGCCAATCCGCAGAGCATGATGAGAGCGGTGGTCATGCTTCTGGGGCACATCGGTCACGAGGAAAAGGCGGCCGAGTTGGAGAAGGCGTTGGACGTATGCTTCACATTCGAGAAGAGGATAGAGACGACTGGAAGGCCAGATGGAGCTACCGCACAAGAAATCTCCGAATACGTTATGGAAACGATTCAAGATCCGAATCTGGAAGACAAGTGGAGTAGTTTCCAGAAAGAGCTTGGCGTTGAAGAATAGAACCAGCAAAGGTTTTTACTGTCCCGATAATACCGAATCCATCCTCGCAAGGCCGATGCAGCAGGGGAGGGAAGGAGAATGAGTACCCCAATCTGTCGGGAACTGGTTGAGCTCGGGAGTGTTAGCAGACATCTGTCCATATTGGTTGTTCTTCTATTCGTGTTGGGTGCATTTCCGTTGATGCGGACTAGCGACCCGCCTTCCACGGAACCCCTCATGATCACGGATTTGCAGGAGGACCCGACCGGAATAATCTATCCTGAACCCAATGCTGTTGTGCCAATTCAGGTCACCAATCCATCATCGTACTCAAGACCGAATGAGATAGTCTGGTACAAGCTCATCCTCAGAGACTTCCAGCTCTGGGACGCATCCCAGGTCTTCGTGAGAAATGCCACCAGCGGTGCAGAGGTGCTCTCTGGTGCTCTGGCCAGCACTGCGACCCATTATCCGTCGGGAGCGATAAGGGTGATCGATGTCGTCCTGCAGGACGATTTTGCTCCGGGTGAATCCAAATCATACCAGGTCGTGGCCGGGATCTTGCCCTCATTGGTGGGAGACATGTCCGTGTCCACAGCGGGATCGTACATCTACGTGACCGACGGACCAAGGCAATATGAAATACAAACCTCCCATACGCTCTCGTTCTGGTCCGAAGGCGTCCGGGTCACGTACACGAACGGAAGCGCGGTGCGGGCAAGAAGCTCGATCCTGGTGAGGGTTGGCGGAAATCAGCTGGTCCTGGACCAGACCAACTTCCAGCTCGCGTGGGGACCACCGACTAAATTGGAGATCGACGAAACGAACGTGATGGTCTCGGTCTACCTGGAATACAGAGCCCCGATAATGGTAAACTGGGGGTTCGGGATGAGCCAGGAGCTCTACAAGAACGTGGACACGATCCACGCCGATGTCAGGATCAACATATACAACGATAGACCGATGATTGAGACATTCACCAAGAAGAAGATAAACGAGAAGTTCCACAACCACAACGGTTTCGTGATGGAATTCTCAGTTCTGTATGCAGGACACGGGGAGTACCAGACGATCTTCGGCAACAGCAACCACACGATAACCAAAGGCAAGACGCTAGACTATTACTGGGAACGAAGGACCAGTTCTTCATTCGACACGGTGGACGCGGGGGACTTCGGTGCCCCAACATTCGGAGATCTGAATAATGACGCTGATTTCGACCTGGTGATGGGAGAAGAGAGTGGGGCGCTGTTGTATTGGCAGAACACTGGCAGCACTATCGTTCCACAATGGACACCGGACCCCACCATGTTCGCGACACTGGGAGACCTGGGCAACAACACGGCCCCTGACCTTGCTGACCTAGATGGCGATGGGGACCTGGACCTCACGATCGGGATGAAGAACGGGATGCTGCTCTATTACGAGAACGAGGGAACGGTTTTCACCCCCTCATGGATAAACAAATCCGCGGCGTACTCTGGGATAGATGTTGGGGATTACGCCAAGCCCAAACTGACCGACCTGGATGGAGACGGAGACCTGGATCTTTCAATCGGAGAGAAGACCGGCACGATAGTGTACTACGAGAACACCGGAGACGTAGCGAATCCGGTTTGGACCAAGAATGACGCTCTATTCTACCTGCTGAACACGGGCAACACCAAGAAACCGGGCCTGTACAGTGCACCTGAGTTCGCCGATGCTGATGCTGATGGGGACCTGGATTTCATGTCCGGAACGGATGATGCGCCCTACATGGCTGTGAATCTATTCCTGAACACAGGCGATAACAACAACCCCAATTTCAGCAAACTGAGACCAGACATGATGAACACGGTGAGAGGAGGACCCACGGACGGGACCAGAGACCACAGCGTGCCAGAGATGGTAGATCTGGATGATGATGGGGACCTGGATTTCGCGATCGGATTCTCCAATGGAGAGGTCGTCTACTGGGAGAACATGGGATTGTACAAGGCGGAGAGCGCCGTCAACACCATGGACCCGCTTCCGAACGGCTCTTACAGGTTCTACAAGGATCAGGACAGCAACGACGGACAATACGTGATCGAGAACTACAGCGAGGACTTCTTTGACTATTATGTTGTGGCGAATCCCGAGACCGGTGCGGCAATACTGAGATACATTCCAGATTTCGCGGAACAGGTGTACAGGGACAAATATGCGGGGGATGAATTCCCCTGGGCCGGGGGCAATGTGAGCTTCTATCCATTCATCCCGGAGGAGGATGGTTACGTCACGAGAGGCATCGCGGTTTCAAGGGTGTTCTATGATCCGACAGCGGGTGTCAATGACCCTGGCATGATGGGTGGGACGTTCCTATCACAGACCGGTACTGCCGGAGGTTTCATCCAGGTTCCCATGACCGCCATGAGCCATGACAGCACCGAGGTTCTGCTGCTGGAAATGCCATACACCACGGACAACAGCTTCTATGACTCAGCGGTCGAGAGGCTGAGGACGAAGATGGTAATCACGGGACTCATCGATTTAACGGTCGGACCCGGAGACATATCGACAACACCCACCGAACCTGAAGACGGGGATCTGGTCATACTGGAAGCGCGAATACAGAACCAAGGGACTGATACGGCCAACGACGTCGATGTGGAGTTCTTCGACGGCAACCCGGACCTGGGAGGAACTCGGATAGGTTCCACTGTTACCATCATCTCGATAGACAAGGACTCGTCAGAGAGCGCAATCGTGGCGTGGGATACGACAGGAAAGACAGGGGCATATGACATCTTCGTAAGGGTGGACTACGCTGATACCGTATTCGAGATGGATGAGGATAACAACAACGCGACGAGACAAACGTTCGTGACCGACTGGTACAAGAACTGGGGAAGACCAATCCAAGTGACCAATGTCACGTACAATGATCTAGAACCCGCCCTTGTGGAAGACTCCAACGGAAAGATGTGGATCGCTTGGCACACATACACGACAGAGGACAACTTCGACATCTTCGCCAAGAACTACTCCGCCGGCACATGGTCTCAAAGGGAACCTGTCGCCATCGGGATCAAAAGGACAAGCAGGCCCTCGCTCGCAGCTGACGATTCGGGAAACGTATGGATGTCCTATTCCAGCAACATCATAGAGTACAACGACTTCATCTCCACCAAGAGCGCCATATACTACTGGAGCCAGAAGTTCGACATATACTCACAGAAGTTCGACGGAACGCAATGGCTGTCCAATGAACAGATCAGTTTCGCAGAGATCCTGGACCATTCGGATAACACTCCATGGGTCACAGTGACGGATACGGGAGAGGTCTGGGTCACCTACCGCCATACCCATTTCCAGTTCTACACCGCCGGGCACCAGATGGACAACATCCCGTACCAGGACATGAACGTCACCGCCGTGATGTACAACGGGACGGCTTGGTCGGGCCAGATGGTGGTGGACGATTCGATGGGAAGCCAGGGATGGTGGGGCGGACCGAGGATCGTCGAGGATAACGCTGGGAATCTGTGGGTGATCTACGGAAGCGAAGTGATGAACACTCAGTGGGACATCTTTGCCTCAATGTGGAACGGAACCGCTTGGTCGGCACCCAACAGGCTTACCACAAACCCCGCGAACGATGTGAGACCTTCAGCAGCCGTCGACGCGAACGGATACATCTGGGTCGCCTGGGAATCCATGAGGAACGGGAACAAGGACATCTACGTGAAATACCACAATGGGACGAGCTGGTCGTCCGACATCCAGCTCACAACGGATATGGGTTGGGACATCAAATCGGCTCTTACCGCGGCGAAGAACGGGGACGTCTGGGTGGCTTGGGAGTCGGACAGGAACGGGAACAAGGACATCTTCTTGAAACGGTACAACTCATCTTCGTGGTCGCACGACATCCAGATGACCGACAGCCCGCTTTGCGATCAAGAAGCCGCACTTCATGCAGGCGATGTCACGGGCAACATCTACGTGGCGTGGGAAACCGACAGGAACGGCCATGGGAACTTGGACATATATGCCAGGATACTGAACCCAACATCGATGCCAGATGCCGTTATAGGACCGGCAGAGGACTTTGTTCTGAGCGTTCAGGGTCAGGACTTAGGGCTCAGCTGGACTGCGCCTGTGGACCCAGATCTGGACCACTACCTGATATACCGGTCCGAGAACCAGACCGACTTCGATTTCACGACGCCTCATCATGATACCTCTGGGGACGCAGACCCGTTGAACGTCTCGTGGATCGATCCTGGAGCAGCTGGACCTGCGGCTCCGTCCAAGCTCTACTACACTATCAGGCCAGTGGACTCGACCGGGAACATCGCAGCATCCAACGGGACCATTGGCAAATGGACGAAGAGCTTCAATCAGGGTCTCAATGTCTTCTCCCTTCCACTCGAACCAGATTCTCCGAAGAACGTGAGCTTCTATGCTAACGACATCCTGAATGTGCAGTTCATCAGATGGATGGATTCGAACGGGCGATGGGTAACCCATGACAAAGGGATGGGGCCTGGTGTGAACGATGCTGCAGTGATGATGGGGGAGGCCTACGAGATCTATCTGGACGCTGCTACGACCTACATTTTCACCGGCAGACCTGCATCGACGATACGATATCACGGAGGTTTCGGCGTGGTGCTGGCCAGCAGGTATTCTCTGGGAGCATCTGTAATCGGAAACGATGTGACATTGACGTGGACAGAGGTCCCTGGTGCGGAGTATTATCTGATATTCAGAACTCAAGCGAGATCCTTCTCGATCCTCGGAGAACCGGTGCATGTTTCAGGGCGCGGAAGCTCCAGCTGGTTGGACACTGTCACCTTGACATCCGACGGGGAGTATTACTACATGGTCGTACCGATGGACGCATCGGGGGAGCTTGGAAGCAGCAGCTATAGCCTTGGTGTTTCCAGAAGGACGTTGGGTCAGGGAATATCCTCATATGCGTTGGCTGTGGAGATCGAAGAGATTGTCTCATTGGATGGACTGTGTTCACAATTACCAGTTGTCGTTGGAATATCGTACTTGACGAATGGCGTATGGAAATTCCACGCAAGGGAGATGCCCGCTGGGGTGTACGATACTGTGGTCCAGGTATCTTCAGGATACCAGATTTCAGTTTCAGAGGCGGGATTCGAAATCGTCATATTTGTGGGGTGGTAGAATTGGAGCATGTTCAAAAGCGGTTCTTTCAGGAGTTTATATGTATATGGAGCAAGTTATGTTCTCAGCGAGGGAATCACAATGGATAGTCGGTGGGGGATGTCAGTTTGGAAGAAGCATGTAGTGGTGATTCTGGTCCTTGCCTTGCTTACTGTCCTTGCACCTGTTCTCCCGATAGAGAATGTGCAAGCCGCGGACGACGACCAGTACATATGGGGCATAATCTTCGACAGTGATGGCAATCTTCTACCCTATGATACTGACTTCAGAGTGTGGGTTCTTCACAATGATTCTTGGCGTGCCTTTCCCCGCGATGGTAGCTGGGACCCGGTCGGAACTATGGGCGGATGGTACTCGTTCACACTCCCCTGGAATGAGAAGCAAACCAACGACACTTACAAGGACGGCAATTGGACTGATGGTGATCAATATCGTATTCAGGTCGACTGCACACCATCTGGTGGTCTAGCTGAGAACACAACTAGCAACGGCACGGGCTCGGCAGGAGACCCTGTTTCTCCGAGAGGCTCCTACAACAACATCATAAACTGGTCTACAGGGGGAGGACTCAATAACTCACAGCAGTGGGACGTCATGTGCTCCAACGTGGACCTCATTCCCACCAATATAGAGGTCAACGGTCAACCCTACTCCCCGCCAATCGTGGCTGTTCCTTTCAATACCGTGAACATCTCAGCCAAGATTATGAACAACGGAAAGCCGATAATCTCAGAAAACAACACGATTGCCCTAGTGAACGAGACGGAGGTAATAGGAGAGGGCACTGCCAAGACAATTGATGAATGGGGTTCCGTAGGTCCTTTCTATTTTGCATGGGACCCAGTATCGGGAGGAGATTTCTGCTTCAACATGACGGTGGATTATTATGACAATGTGGCAGAGACGAATGAGAACAACAACTCCGAGATGATTTGTGTTAGCATAGGGACCCTCGATGTGACGTTCCATGATTTGGCACCGATTACAAACACCTTCCCGGGGGATGTGAATGTGACGATGATATGGTTGGAAATGACCGCAAGCGACGGAGATGTGCATGTGAGCTCGATTGACTTCACACTCGGAGGAGACAACATACAACCAACTGAGATTTCAGGGGTAGCTCTCTGGGATGATATATCAGGTCCCGGTGGCCCGGATCAAAAACCACAATGGTTTGAGTGTGAACTGGCGTGGAATCCGGTCGACTCACTCAGTTTCAGACTCCCGCAGTCAGGAGATTTGAAAGAGTGCTTTGGACTCGGCAACTACGTCGTCGATGAACTTAAAACCAGATACATTCTAGTCCTGCTTTCACTCGACTCAACCGCGGAACCGTTCGTGGACAGAATCACCGTCAGTGTCGATGCAATCAATGCTGACGGGATCATATATGGAGGGATAGGAACAACTAGAACGATTGATGTGAACACTGTTCTTTTTGGCGATGACATGGAATCTGGACGAGGCATGTGGACAAGAGAAGGTTGGGACAAAGGACATATGCATGAACCAGACGGTCTTTGGCACCTGAGCTCGGGCGAGGAGGACTGCAAGAACAATATGCTTGGTCATGACTTCTACAGCAGTCACAACACATCGTGGTGGTACGGCCATCGTTATGAAGATCCTTTCGATCCGGGCACGTACATTTGCAGCTATTATACATGGACGCCAGCAGACTATCTGGTCGCAACGCACAACATGGGAAATCTGACAACACCCATCATAGACGCGACTGGCGCAACTGTCCTCGCGGTGACTTTCTTGCATTTGCTGTACGGTGAGCCTGATACTCCTTTGATCGATGTGGACACGGGTCACATTTGGGTGCATAACATAACGAATGATACTTGGCATCAAATCACAACTGACCCGTATGACCACACGGACAGTAGCTGGGAGAAGGTGACTCTGAACCTCTCCGAATTTGTCGGAGAGATAATCCAGTTGGAGTTCAGATTTGACACCGTTGACCGATTGAACAACATGTGGCTTGGATGGTTCATTGACGACATAACTGTCTATGGGAGGATTGTTCCTCCAATCCTGCCTCCAGCGGGTCCCTCTACTACAACCAACGATGATGATGTGATTCTTGAATGGACCGCGTCTAACTCCACGGCATTCAGTCACTATCTCATCTTTAGGGCGACCGATCAGAGGGATTTCAACTTCTCCGATCCCATCTACAATACCTCTATGGATATTGATCCTCTGAGAACGGACTGGACCGATAATGGGGCCTTGGCACCTGGTTCATCCCAAGAATACTATTACGTGGTCCAATCGGTAAGCACGGATGGGAGAACCAGCGTCAATAGCGCTACCGCAGGCATATGGAACAAGACATTCACAAAGGGTCTGAACGCGTTTTCTCTTCCTCTGCAACCTTTCGATGAGAAGAATATCAGTTGGTTTGCCGATGCAATCCCGAATGTTGATTTCATCAGATGGATGGATTCAACGGGTCATTGGATAACTCACTACCCGAGCATGGGAACGGGAGTCAACGATGTTCAAGTAAGGATGGGGAGTGCGTACGAGATCTCAGTATCACAAGACGTCAGCTTTGCTTTTTGGGGCTATCCTGCATCAATGATCAGATTCCACGAGGGACTTGGAGACTCAATCACATTCCGAAACAGCCTATCTGCCCAAATTGAAGGTAACGATGTAAACCTGAGCTGGGAATCCGTCTCAGATGCAAGCAGATATGAGATCTTCAGAAGTGAAAAGAGAGATGGTTTCCAGAATCTCTGGCTGCCATCCATTGCAAACACAACCGAAACACACTGGACGGACCCAGGAGTCATGGGAAGTCAGACGAGCGAGTATTACTACATGGTAATTCCTCTGGATTCAACCGGAGAGATGGGGAGCAGCACGTACAGCGTCGGAGTGTTGACATTTGACTACCAAGTGGGATTGGACACATTTGCACTGCCCTTGAAACCAGCAGTACTACACTCGCTCGATTGGTATTGTGACAACATGCCTGGGATCATAGGTATGGCCTACATCACATTCGGTGTGTGGAAGTTCCATGCAAAGGATATGCCATCCGGAACATACGATGCGCTTGTTCAGATATCCCAAGGTTATCAGATTTCCGTTACAGAGTCCCTACTGGGGAGACTGACATTTGTAGGTTGGTAGAATTGGAACTTGTTCAAAAGCGGTTCTTTTCAGGAATCTATATGTATTCCTATCAGGTTCTGCTACAAGAGGAGGAGATTAGATGCACAGACCGTCCAAAGCGGTGAGAAAGAAGACAGCTGCGATGCTTATGGTCTTGGGCATGTTTGCACTCGCGTTCTCATTGTATCTAACAGAAAACGTCATGGCCGCCGACGACGATCAATACCTCTGGGGCAAGATATTCGACAGTGATGGGCTTCTTCTCCCTTACGACACTGACTTCAGGGTATGGGTACAACATAACAGCACATGGCAAGGCTTCCCTTCGAACACCACCTGGGACCCTGTCGGCACGATGGGCGGCTTCTATTCCTACACCCTTCCGTGGGACCAGAAGGAGATCAACTGGAGCGATGCAGACCAATACAGGATCCAGATAGACTGCACACCTTCGGGGGACATGGCCGAGAACGCGACGAGCAACGGGACGGGCTCACCGGGTGAGTTCTCTGTCAGGGGCTCATACAACAACGAGATAAACTGGCTTACAGGGGGAGGTCTCAACAACTCGCAGCAATGGGACGTGATGTGTTCCAACGTGGATCTGATTCCCACCAGCATTGAGCTCAACGGCCAACCCTATTCTCCGCCCATGGCAGTCACTCCGTTCACCACCGTAACCTTCTCCGCGTTCGTCACGAATGTGGGAAAGACAGACATCGCCGAACCGAACACAATCGTCTTGCGGAACCAATCTGGAGTGCTGGGACAGGACACCGCCATCTACGTCAACTCAAGCACTTCCTCGGGGCCATACATCTTCACCTGGAACGCCCCGGCAAGCGGGTACTTCTGCTTCAACATTACCGTGGACTATAACGACAATGTGACCGAGACCAATGAGAACAACAATTCTGAAATGGTCTGTTTCTCGGTAGGAGAGGCTGACCTCACTCCAACCGGGGTTGGGATAACCACCAACTACGGCCCACAGTTCTATCTGGATGTGTCTGCGACCAATTACAGGTCGAGTCCGATACCGATGACCCCCGGAACAACGGCCTTCATAGTGACCAATGTGACCAACGTTGGGACGCTCTCTTCGGTTGCCAGCGATCTGGCGTTCTACAACACGACCGGAGAAGGTGGACCTATCTCCGGGATACCATTCTACATCCCCATGGTCAGCGCATTGAACCCAGGGGTCGATGATGGTCCTTTCTCGGTGCCTTGGGTTGCGCCGGCGATCCCGGGGAACTACTACGTGAACATCACCGCCGACTACAACGGTGACGTGGTCGAGATCAGCGAACTGAACAACACATTCATACTGATATTCCTGGTGGGATACCCTGACTACATTCCCTGGAATCCGGCACTTCCATTGGTCCAAGATGTGACATCCGGAACCTCCATACCAATCGATGTGTTTGTCAGCAACGTCGATCTTCTCGATGCGCTTGCAGACAGCACGATAGCATTCTACAATCAGACGGATCCTATGAACCCGTTCGGGACTGACAATGTCGTAGCTATCGGCGCTGGTCTGACCTCGGCCGTCCAATATTCCGCGACATGGATTGCACCCATTGTCACCGTAGTGACCACATATTTCGTTATCATAGAGGTAGACTACGATGGAGATATTGCTGAGTCGAACGAACTCAACAACACGCTTGTGATACAATTCAACGTCTTCCCTGGACCTGTCACAACTCTGGTCTATGGAACCCCCAACTACGTCAACGGAACGACCCTGTACATCACTTCGTCCACCTCGCTCGACTTCGATGTCCAGTCTTCGATCACATCCTACACCCATTACTCCTTGGACGGTGGAGCTTCAGTAAACTACTCTTCGACAGGGACCTTCACGATATCTTCAGAGGGACTGCATGATCTCACATTCTACAGCGTTGACAGCCTTGGAAACACGGAGCAGACACATGCTCAGGCCATCATCGTGGACAACTCACCACCTATCACGGCGCTGAACATATTCGGACGGAAGTTCACGTCTGCGGGGACCACCTGGGTCAGGAGCAACACGGCAATCACATCAATCTACTTGAACTGGACGAGGGACGATGAGCCGACTCTGGCCGTTGGTAGGGAACGAACTGCATACCGGGTCTTCAACATTGTCTGGCGAGCTTGGACGGATTTCATCCCAGGCAATCCCATCGACCTTGGAGCAACAGATGGTTCGAGACAGATAGAGTGGTATTCGGTGGACCGTCTTGGCAACGATGAGACCGTCCAGATGATCACGGTTGTCGTGGATGATACGCCTCCGACGACATCAATAGTGCTGGGGGACCCGAGCTTTGAGAGAGATGGGACGCTGTTCATAGAGAAGACCAGTGAGATCACCCTGTCGGCAACGGATGAAGGTTGCGACGTCAACGCAAGACAGTACAGGCTGGATGATGACCTTCAGTGGATACACTATGTCGGACCCTTCACAATCGAGAGATTCGGAGAGCACACCATATACTTCAGGAGCGTTGACAACCTCGGGAACACAGAACAGGAACATGAGCAGGAGGTCTTTGTTCTCGGGCCCAACTACAAACCCATCTTTGCGATAATCTTCATCATCATCATGATAATAGTAGGAGCGGCCGTTGGCCATAAGAGACCTCTGATAATGGCAAGGAAGAAGCAGAGAGAGTACGAGGAGGCACTTCTCAAGAAGGAGGAAGAAGCCGAATTGGATAGTGAACCTGAAGAAGAGGAATATGAAGAATACATAGAAGAGCCTCTGGACGAAGTTGAGGAGTATGAAGAGGCGGAAGAGGTCGCAGAAGAGCCACCCGAAGAAGTTGAGGAGCTGGAGGAAGAGGTCGTAGAGGAAGAGGAGACTGGTGCAGACGGCATAATCGACCTTTCGGACAGGAGGGTGGTCTGATGGAGGAGGATACATACGTGGAAGAGGAGGTCGGGATGATGGAAGAACCTCTGGAAGCATGTCCGATCTGCAACTCCGAGATCGCCGCCGATCAGAAGACGATCGGCTGCGGCTGGTGCGGTGTCGAACTGCACGAGGCTTGCGAGCACAGTGAAGAGAAATGCCCAAGATGTAAGAGGTATCTCCCGTCCGCAAAACTGAAGGCGCTGGCATCAGACAGAAGGTCCACAGCCGTCCTCATCGCGGTCCCGTTCGTGATAATTGAGATGATAATAGCCATATTCTCCTGGATGAACCATCCGAGCTCGATCAGCGTCCCGGACCTCGACAACTGGTTCTCGATCGGCCTGATAGTGAATGTGATTCTCTTGATATTCGCGCTTGTGACAATGGGAGCCGCCGCAAGGAGAGGGGAAGGCGTCAAGAAGCATACAAAAAGCAAGAGCCATTCCTAGAGTGGAAGCCACTGATTCTAGGCTAAGTATTTATACTCTCAGACCAATCTAATCACAGTAAGTTACCTTTCTTGATGAAAGGGGCATCGGGGGAGAAAACCAAACGAAACGAGGAGGTTATTATGTCGCATCACGATAGCCTGAGTGGGCGTGGCCTATCGAAATCGGTATCATTCATTCTGGCGGTAGCGATGGTAACTGGATCCATCGTATCCTTGTTTCCATATGAAGGAAGTACCGTCAAGGCGCCACCGGCAGCCGGAACATTGAACGTGACTTGGGAGAACCTGGCCCCGTTGACGAACACATTCCAAGGTGATGTCAACCTGTCCATGGTATGGCTTTCCTTGAAGGCTGAGGGCGCGGACATCAATTTGGACAGCATTAAGGTGGATACCTGGGGCATTCCAAGCCAGGGTATCAACCGCACCTTCCTGTGGAGCGACAACAATGCTGACAGGGATAGAAGCTACGGTGAGTGCATAATCGCTGAGGATGCCAGTGGTCCTTATGTTCTCCCGCCGTCCGGCGTCATGAGAGAGTGCAGTGGTCCCCTGATAGGACAGCCAGTGGTGATAGAACAGAACAGATCCCGAGCCTTCATTGTGTACTTGGACCTGGACTTCGATCCTTTGCAGAGGTACACTGACAGGGACCTGCGGGTTTGCGTGCCTAATGGTGGGATTGACAGCTCGGCTGCGACCGTAATTGGACTACCAGCTTGTTCCAGGACGATAGATATCAACAGGAGGTTCTTCTTCGACGACATGGAACACGGTCCAGGCGGCTGGACGTTCTCCGGTGGGGACTTGGGAGGAGTCTATCCCACTGGCCTGTGGCATCTCAGCACGAATGAGGAAGACTGCATAAACAACGTCAGGGGAATGCCGTTCTACCACACCGCCAGAACGTCGTGGTGGTACGGCCACAGATATCTTTGGTTCGGAGATTATGTCTGCAATTACTATACATATGAAACTGGGAAACCGCTCACACCAACGCGAAACTGGGGGACCCTGACCACGCCGTGGATCGATGCACGAAAAGGGACCAGTCTATCAATGACCATATGGCAGTTCCTTTCCAGGGAGCCGTCCCAGGGTTTCGACCTTGCCCAGGTGTATCTCAATGATGGTGCAGGTTTGCACTTCATATCAAAGCAGAACTTCACGGACGATCAGTGGAAGAAGCTCAATCTCAATCTGTCAGACTATGCTGGAAAGCAGGTACAGCTCGAATTCAGGTTCGATACGATGGACGCTATGAATAACCTCTTCCTGGGGTGGTTCATAGATGATCTCGTAATCTATGGCGAGATTCTTGATCATGACATTGCAGTCACTGACCTGAGTGTGGCCGACTACGTCACGCTCACGCTACAGAACATCACGGCCAGAGTATCCAACATAGGGGCCAGCGATGAGAGCAACATCAGGGTTAATCTTACCCAGGATGGGTCATTGGTGGACCAAAAGACCATATCATTCCTGGCCAGCGGCGCCACTACGAATGCTACCATGCAATGGACTCCGCCGGCGGAAGGAACCTACGAGATATGCGTGGAAAGCGCCGCCGTACCGGGTGAGAGCGTTCTCTGGAACAACAAACAGTGTAATATGGTGACGGCAACTTCTCAGACTTACACGAAGATACTCATTCTCAGATCATATGGAACCCAGGCAGACGGGCCCAAGGCGTTGTGGAGCCACCTTAACACGAACTGGGGCGACTATGGGTCCGACCCGGTTCTGATCGACTACGTATCGTTGGATCTTTATCCAATCACCTATGAAATGATAAACAACACTCAGGCCGACCTGCTGGTACTCTCGGGTTCTGGCTTCTACTTCAGACCTCCATTCGGAACTGAATTGGACGATGTGGAAACGGCGGCCATAGCGAGGTATGTAAGAGAAGGCCACGGTTTCGTCGCGATAGGTTCGGCATTCAACCAGCTAGTGCCCAACAACAACGATTTGGTGGGTCTGGTCGGATTAAAGGACCAGCCTTTCACAACAAAGGGGAACATCTCGGACGTCGAGGTGCTCGGCACATGCACATCTCATCCGATATTCAACAACGTTCCCGGCGTCTTCCAGAACGGTTTCGAGCAGACTGCAACTCCCAATAATGATATGTCTTGGGACACCGACGACCTCGACGGCGCTCAATACTGCGCACACTCACCTGGACAGCGATATTCAGCAATCACGATATTCAAGGGATCCGTGTATTTCACCTTCGCAATTGACGCATCGCCAACGCCTGCGGAAATCCAGCTCATCTACAACACCTTCGTATGGTCTCGATATCAAGCGTTCGACTACGATGTGAAGGTCTCGGACATCAACTCGAACAGATTCGTGAGACCTTCCTATCCAGCCAGGATCAGTTCAGTGGTCGCGAACATCGGCAAGAAGGACCTTGCCTCTGTTCAGGTTGACCTCAGGATCGACGGAACGCCGGTTGACACGCAGGTAATACCGCTTCTGCATGCGGACCAGGCATTTGTCAACTTCACTTGGGTACCATCTACAGTTGGCATTCATCAGGTATGCGTCTTCGCCGATATCGTCGGTTTCACGGACCAGGATCCTGCAAACAACGAAGACTGTATGTCAGTGGAAGCCACCAACAATCCGCCCGTTCAGATATACGTTCTGGACTCGTGGGGAACGGACTTCGGAGCACTTGCTCCATGGGATCACCTCAACACGAACTGGAACCTGTACGGAAACGTGCCGGTCTTCATAGACTACACCAGGTTCAACAAGGAGAGCATCTACTACCAGGAACTGGTCGACTCCTACGCCGACGTTCTCTTGATATCGAGCTCCAGGTCAGGGGACATGGACAACCCGGTTCTGGCAGGATACTACTTCACGGACAATGAGGTCGATGCGATAATCCGATATGTTCAGGAAGGGCACGGCATCATAGCGACCGGCCTGACGTTCGACACTGACAAGATCCCCAAGCACGGGGTCGATCTCGGTCCGCTGTTCGGACTTAATCCAACTAACACATACACATTCTTGACTGGAATCAACAACCTTCAGGTCCTTAATCCACAGCAGAACCACCCATTGTTCAATAAGATCTCGGACACGTACACGACCTCGGACGGGACCACGTTGACACCTGGCTTCTTCATGACAGGGGCGGAGAACTGGACGGCAGGTCAACTTGCAGGCGGACAATACAAAGCGATGTCCATTCAGACCGACAACGCCGCGGTCATCGCATATGAGCCGGGTGCATACAACTCAGTCTACATCACCAACTTCGTGGAAAGGAGCTCCAACGTGGTCGACAAGCAGCTGCTCTATAACGCGATGGTCTGGGGCAGGACAAGCATTGACTCGCCATCGAATCTGTGGATATACAAAGATGGTAACACTGTAAGGCTGGAATGGACCTTGGCCACATCTCCGAAGATCGAAGGTTACCGGATCTACAGGGCGGCAACGGTGAACGGTTTCGATTTCAACAACGTCTACGCGACCGTGGACAACACAACCAATATATGGGTCGATCCAGAGGCTGTGGGCATAAACGCGAACAGCTACTTCTACCTCGTTAGAGCATTCGACGGCAAGGGAAACGAAGAGCAGAACCTGAACAGGGTCGGGAAGTTCGCGCAGCAGTTGTACAAAGGCAGCAACGAGATATCCATTGGCTTCGAGCTCAAGGACAGCACCACATCGGTGGCGTTCGAGTCCGTTGATGGACAGTACAAGACCATCGAAGCGTTCGACCCGTTCACGTGCACTTGGAAAGCATGGACGCCCACCGGCGGCGCTCTAACTCAGATACACAGGAACATGGGACTGAAGGTGAACATGAGATCCACAGGACTGCTCATAAACGTGGGAAGGGTCGTCTTCACAAGCATTGAGATCACATCCGATATCGCCTGCGACAGCTGGAACTTCGTGGGATATCCATCATTCGAGACAAGATCATTGCCAGGGGCACTGGACAACTGGGGAATGGCCGGGAAGTACGACCTCGTGCTTTGGTACGATGCATCCGACAAGAAACAGAAATGGAAATGGTTCGACCTCAACGATCCAAGCGGTTCACCACTGACGGAACTGAGGCCGGGAATGGGCATCTGGATACACGTTACCCAACCAGGGTTCTGGGATGTTAGGGGAGACTAATAGGCGTAATCCAACCGCCTGAAGTCGGTCTCCAGCCTCTTCAGCTTCTTCTCGAGCTTCTCCGCTCCGGAAAAGCTGAACGAGACGCTACCTCTCAACCCGATCAGAATCCTGTCCTTGCCCTTCCAGAACTTCGCAACGATCTGATAATCCTCGAGCGGCATGCTCTCGTCTACATTGGCCTTGATCAATCCCTTATCGGGGTCACACTCGGCGATGGTCAGGTCGTTGCTCTTGAGTATCCTGAGAGCGTCGTTGAACGCGGAGGTGAAAGGTACGGCACGAAATAGGACTATACGTTCCGAAGTCTCCATACACTTGGACAATCTAGCTCGTGCGTATATAACGCCTGTCGGGTGTCTATCATTCATGATAGTGAAAGCGGATTCCGCCTCCAAGAACCGGACTACTGGAGGTCAAAGGGTTGTTCCAATATTCTTTTATAGTGAATATCTTAATATACTGAATTCGTCTAAGATGAACCAGACCGTTTGTTGAACTGGACAAGGAGGAGGCTAGCATGGAAAGTGCTTCTGAAGGCATGAAAGACGTGGGGTCATTGGCAGCTTTGACCTCGATGATGATCGCGGCGGTTATTGTTTTGGCACCGATGATTGTGGTGGCTCCGCCGACGGCAGGAGATTTGGACGTAAGGGTATACGACATCGCACCGTCAACTCATACTTTCCCCGGCGACGCGAACGTGACGATGCTGTGGATAGAGATGATGCCGACGGGCGGTGATGTCAGGGTGAGTTCATTGGATTTCACCTTGGGAGGAACGTTCGGGGCAGGTGAGGTCTCGAGTGTTGTGCTGTGGGACGATTCCAACGGCATAGTGGGGCCTGACAAACTGCAGGGTTACTATGAGTGTGAGCTGGCCAGGATCACGAATCCGACGGGATTCTTCACACTTCCGACCGCGGGCAGCCTGAACAACTGTAATTCACCTTTTGGGAACTACATCATACCCCAGTTCCAGACACGATACATAATGGTCTTCGTTTCGATCTCGGCATCGGCAATCGAGGGAAGCACCATAAACATCAGCCTTGACACCATGACCACGGATGCGACGAGCATCAATGGAGATTCTGGATTGAGCAGCACTGTTGAGGTACTACATATCTTCTTCAGTGATGATATGGAATCCGGGATGGGTGGATGGTCGCGAGAAGGATGGGACAAGGGACACTTGTATGAGCCTGAGGGTCTCTGGCACCTGAGCTCTGGAGAGGAGGACTGCATGAACAACATGTTCGATCAACCGTTCTACCAGAGCCCAACCACCGGATGGTGGTACGGCCGCAGGCATCTTTGGTTCGGAGATTATTTCTGCAACTATTACACTAATATGACAGGCGACCTGTTCGCATCCACGCGGAACATGGGCAATCTGACGACCCCCAATATCGATGCCACCACCGGAAGCAGTCTGGCTGTGACCTTCCGTCACTTGCTGGCTGGAGAGCCTGATACGGGACTTTACAAGGTAGACAACGGCCACATGTTCTTGAACGATGGAACGTGGCATAAGATCACGCCATACCCAGACGGCTGGGACTCGACCGACTCAAGCTGGTGGAAGGAAACGGTGAACCTATCGGCATATGCTGGCAGCAGTGTTCAGCTGGAATTGAGGTTCGACACGGTCGATACTATGAACAACGCCAATTGGCTAGGATGGTTCGTTGATGACCTTGTGGTCTACGGGAAGTTATTGGCACACGACATACACGTTAACAATAACGATGCGCTCCCTGTCGTCTCTCCCCCAGGGAACCCACTCATCGTCTCGGCGCAATATAACAATATAGGCTCGAGTGATGAGACCAACATTGGCACAAGATTGACTGTTGACAACTCAACTGTTGACACAGGCAACATTCCGTCCATCCTGAGCGGGAGTAATGTGATTCATCAGCTTACCTGGGCGGCAACGATCCTGGGCATCCACTGGGTGTGTATGGTAGCAGATCCAGTGTCCGGAGAGACAGAACTCTGGAACAATAAGGATTGCAGGGTGGTCACGGTTAGCTCCGTTCCAGCGCATTACATCTATGTAGTACGATCACAGGGAACATCGACCCAGGCAGCCAAAGATACATGGAATCATCTCAACGCCAACTGGCTCTCTTTCGGAAGCGATCAGGTCATCATTGACTATTCCAGCCTGGATATGTCGGGGATCGATTATGCGACCATATCAGGCCAGTCTCCCAAGCCTGACACACTTGTGATCTCAAGCTCTGCAGGCCACATAGATGGAGTTACTCCTCCGGGCGGCCAGTTCACGGATGTGGAAACGGCAGCGATCGAGCAGTACACCCTGGAAGGACATGGGCTAATCCTCACTGGCACCGTGTTCAATGAAAACATTCCGAATAACAACGATCTGACAGGCCTCGTGGGCATCACGGACCAGACGTATGTGAGATACGAGCCAATCACAACTATGGACATTGAGACATCTTGCGCTGGTGATCCATTGGTCCAAGGTGTGAGCGATCCGTTCACTTTGCCTTTCAACTCCACAATGACGCCGATCGACACCAGTTGGGCAGCCGGCGACCTCAGCACTGGCGTGTACTGCGCCAGATCGCCTGGTCAGGAGGCCGCGATAGTGATCAACAAGGGCGTCTACATGATGTCCTTCGCGGCAGAGAGGACACCGAACAACGATGTGTACCAGCTCCTGTACAACGCGATGGTCAACGCCCAATACCAGGTCTTCGACCACGATGTGAAGGCGGAGAACATAATCGCACCCAACTATGCGAGAGTCGGATATCCGGTGAACGTATCAGCCACCATCAAGAACATCGGTAAGAACAACGAAAACGTCGATGTCAAACTCTTGGTGAACACGGTCCAGCAGGATTCAACAGCAATATTCCTTACCGCTGCCGGAGGCTCCCAGAAGGTGACACTTCAGTATACACCGTCCTCGGAATTCGATGACAACGTCTGCATGAGGGCGGATATCAATGGCTTCATTGATGAGGACCTCAGCAACAACGAGGTCTGTACCGAGGTCAAGGCGAGGAACAATCCACCGGTTCAGGTGTTCGTCCTCGATTCTTGGGGAACTGACAATGGTGTCCTGGCACCATGGGCCAATCTCAATACGAACTGGGCACAATATGGAACCACACCGGTCTTCATTGACTGGACCACCTTCAACAAGGAGAACATCCAGTATCAAGAGCTAGTTGACATGAACGCTGATGTCCTGCTGATATCGAGCTCGTTCTCAGGTACTTCTGGGGAGAACCCGGTGTTGGATGGACATTACTTCTCGACCTCTGAGATGACAGCGATAAAGAACTTCGTCAACGACGGACACGGACTCATAGTGACCGGCGGTACGTTCGACACGAATACGCTGCCTAACCATGCTGTTCAGCTAGGATCGCTTATGGGCATGGACGGGACCGCTCAGTACATGGTGACGTATGGAGTCACCGACATGGAGGTCCAGAACCCGGCACAGAACCATCCGCTGTTCTACAATATACTGACGAACTACAACACAAGGAACGGCACATCACTTACACCTGGTTTCTTCATGACCGGCCCTGAGCCATGGGACGCCACGCACCTCACCGGCGGAGCCTACGGAGCGCTACAGAGCCCCCCGACTGGACCATATGGTGCGGTCATTGCACATGAACCAGGAACCTACAACACGGTCTACATCTCGAACTTCGTGGAGAGGCTGTCGAACACCGACGACAAGCAGTTGCTCTACAACGCCATGGTCTGGGCAAGATCGAGCGTCAAGGCTCCCAGTAACCTGTGGGTCGAGCTTTGGAACGGTGACGCTGACCTGAGGCTCACCTGGACGGAGAATCCATCCACTGGACTCGTAGGCTACAATATCTACAAGGCCAACAGTGTGGACACGTTCGCTTTCGGAGTTCCAGAGGCCACAGTGCCTGCCGGAACCACCCAGTACATCGACCCGAACACCGGGATTCCTGATCCGAGCAACTACTACTACATCGTCAGGGCGTACGACTCCAACGGCAACGAAGAGATGAACATGAACACCGCCGGGAAGTTCGTCATAACCCTGTATCCGAAAGCTAACGAAATATCACTACCGTTCGAGTTGCAGGTCACCACCACATCAGTCGTGTTCAGCCAGCTGACGAATTTATTCAAGAAGATCGAGGCCTTCGATGCCCAAATGGGCGTCTGGAAGGCCTGGACCCCGACCGGAGGAACGCTGACTGACGTGGACCATACGATGGGTCTCCGAGTCACCATGGAGCCAAGCGCTGGAACCGTTGACTTCGTGACCGTGGGACGCGTTTCGGCGATGACCGACATCAGTCTGTACCACGACATTGTATCCGATTACTGGAACTTCGTGGGCTTCCCAAGGCACCTGAACACACCGCTTCCGGATGCGCTGGACAATTACGGAATGGCCGGGAAGTACGACCTGGTGCTGTGGTACGACCCACTGGACAAGAAGCAGCACTGGAAGTGGTTCGATCCGAACGATCCTAGTGGCAGCCCATTGACTGAACTCAGACCAGGGATGGGCATCTGGGTGCACACGACACTGCTAGGAACTTGGTCGCTCCCAGGTAGTTAAGGTCGGATCTCTCAATCCGAAGCGGGCGAGGTCTGCCATCATGACAAACAGTTGTGGCAAGGGTAGAGATGGGGATATCTCCTCAGTAAGGAGATTGACAACAGCGGCGCTGCTGGGGGCATTTCTACTCTCATTGAGCGCACTTTCCATCAGCCCATTCGCCGTTGGCGGGGACGAACCCCCCCAAGGATTGAATGACATATTCTGGGCCAAAGGGCTACCGATCCAGATTACCGGACAGGACTTCGTAGTGAATTCGACACAGACGCTCTACATCGAAGCAGGCGTGACGGTGCTTGTCGATGACAATCTCGGAATCGACGTAAGAGGGAGGATCATCGCGAATGGAACGTCCGCTGAACCCATCCTGATCACGACGAAGCTTGCATCTATGGACAAGCTGTGGAGGTCACTGGCATTCATTGAGGACGAGGGATCGGTGCTCGAGCACGTATCGATCATGATGTCCCGCAATGGTCTTCAGATATCGTCATCTTCGCCACGATTCGTCAACTCGGAGATAAGCGCACTCAGAACAGCCGTGGTGGCTGACTCGAGGAGCGGCTCGGACTCCGACCCGGTCTTTGAGAACTGCACATTATACTCAGGGATGTCGTATTTTGATTTCGATGTTTCTGGTAACTCATGGGTCACGGCACTCAACACCACCTACAATGATACGAAGGTCAAGATAGGGGATCCGACCGCTGGCATAGAGAGGCAGTGGTTCTTGGATGTCCACGTGGACAATTCGATAAGTGAGGACGTAGAGGCCGCTGACGTTCTTTTGAAGGACAATGCGAATGGGACCGCTTCTGACGCTGGGATTACCAACAGTGAAGGGGTTTCACATCTCATTGCCACCGAGTATGTGGACAGCTTTGGGTTCTTCGGTGAGAACAGGACCCACTTCACTCCACATGTCATAAAAGCATCGAAGCTCGGCTATACGAATGCCACTGTTGGACAGATATGGATCGATGGCAACAGGATAGAATATCTGACTCTCGCAGATCAGCTGGATCCGGTGACGACACTGGTGATCTCGGGTCCAACTCACGGGACCGCGCCCATGTACATAGGTGCAACCCAGCTGTCGTTCGATGTCTCACCAGGAGGGACAGAACCCGTTCAGACCAAGTACTCGATTGACGGAGGGGCTTGGGAACTGTACGACCACACACCCTTCCATCTGACAAAAGAAGGTGCCAATACCATCTCCTTCTACAGCTCCGATCCGGCCAACAACGAGGAACCGACGAACTCCAAGAGCCTTTCTCTGGACACAGCAGCACCGACCGTTTCCATGGCTCTGGACCCTGGCGGCGAAGGGGGCAATCCTGTCACAATCGACTCGAAAACTTCACTGGAGCTGGTGGCAAGCGATATTGGCTCAGGTGTTAAGAGCCTCAGATACTCGTCCGATGGAGGATCCTTCCGAGATTATCTTGGCATGATCGCCTTCTCAGAGGAGAAGCATTACAATGTCAGTTATATCGTTCAAGACAACGTGGGAAACACCGCAAGCGGGAACCTGTGGTTCAGGATTGCCTACCCAGCCCCGATCGTAATCAACAACCCGCCATATTTCATCAGAAGCCCGATTGAACACGGAAAAGTGGGCGAGGACTACGTCTACTTCGCTGAGGCATATGATCCGGACGAGGACGACATTCTGTCACACTCACTGGTCAACGCGCCGGTTGGAATGGCCATTGACCAACACACCGGCATGGTCACCTGGAGCCCGGTAGAAGGCCAAGAAGGCCAAAATCTCATATTCATATACGTCACAGATGGTGAAGACGGAGATGTCCAGATATTCTACATACGGGTGCAGGGAATGGATCCTGAACCTGTGGATAACACACTGATCATCCTGGGAGCCATGGGAGTTGTTGTTGTCGCACTGGGAGCATTCACGGGAATCACCGAATACGGCAGGTTCCGGTTCTTCCTGTACTTCCTGGTGCCACTGTACTCCAAACTGAACAAGGAGAAAGTGCTCAACCAGTTCCTCAGGGGTCAGATCTACGGTTACATAATGGCATATCCAGGGGAGAACTACTCCTCTATCAAGAAGGCCATGGGAGTGGAGAACGGCACACTGACTCATCATCTGTACATCTTGGAGAGGGAAGGCTTCGTGGCCTCCCGCGTGGACGGCAGGAACAAAAGATTCTATCCGGCGGGTGTGACCAGGGTGAAGAGGACCAAGGCCAGCATGATCCAGAAGGCCATCCTGAAGATGATCAGACAGGGCCCCGACCTGACACAGACCGAGATCGCCGAGGCACTGGGAACCAGCAAGCAGGTCGTCAACTACCACATCAAGTCGCTGCAGAAGATTGGACTTCTCTCCGTGGCTAAGAACGGGTCCCATCTCGAATACGAGGACCTCAGCAAGAAGGTGTGAGGGCGAAGACCTCGGGAAGTCATCGGAAAAGGGGGTCGCGGTCAAAAGATTGTTCCAATTTTATATTATATTACAAGAACGGTTGAAAGAACGGTGAGAGAAATCCTTTCCCTAGACGGCAACAACGTTATTGCCTCCAGGTCTGGGTGTAATGGAGTCAAAACGTTGTTCCAACATTTTTTTATATCTGAAATGGATACAATCCCGAAAGTCCCCGTAAGTGGCATTACTGTGGTTAGGAGAGGAGGTCATGAAGCTATTGAGCAAACATTCTGGTAGTGAGAAGGATATTAAGAAAGCCTCATCTGCGATCGTTTGTGTTGTAATGGTGGTCGCTGGGTTCGCAGCCGTCTTCGCGTTCGCTTCGACGAACGTCGTGGCTGTTGTCGACCTTGTGGTGACTGGATCGAACTCCGCTGTTGTCGAAGGAGTGTTCCCCCAGGACAACAACATAACGACGCTACATTTGACTTTGCAGCCCCAGGATGAGGCTGTGAGCGTCACGAGCATGACGTTCGATTTAACGGCGGGTTCAACGGCCATTGACGCTGACATTGAAGAGATCTTTCTTTTCAACGATCTTGATGGCGAAGTGGATATGGATTGGAATGAAGTGGAAACGGGCAACAACGGCGTTCTATCATCGGTGATGAGTCCATCTTTTCCGCAACTCATGACCTTCAGCGGATACAGCGTCGGACCTTTCAATCCGAAGTATATTACAGTCTATATTGACGTTGCAGCCGGAACCGAGGGCGTTACTTTCGGCATCGAGTTGACCGCGATTATCTGTGCCGATCCCGCTCCGACGATCAATACTCCGAGCTCGGGTGAGACACTCGTGAAGACCGTTATCTGGAGTGACGAGATGGAAAGCGGTCAGGGTAGCTGGACCTTCAGCGGAGGACCGAGCCCTCTCTGGCACATGGACACGTATTGGTCCTACGTGAGTGAGAGTCCTTCGACTGCATGGTGGTATGCGAACATCACTGAGCCCGACCCGTTCTTGGTGAACACTTACTTCTACGGTCCACCACCACTGGGTTTGAGGAACTATGGTAACCTAACTTCCGGCAACATTGACCTGTCCGGATACAGCGACCCAGCAATGAGCTTGTGGCACGACCTCCGAACCGAGAACTTCATGAATTTCGACCTGGCCAGGTTCCTCGTTGAGGACACGTCGAACCCGGGGATCTGGGTGGAACAGAGACTCTGGATAACAACGGGCACCGACAACTGGACGAAGGAGTATTTCGATCTGGGAGTGTATGCGGGTAAGACGGTTAGATTCAAGTTCTATTTTGATACGATAGACAATCAGAACAACCTGTTCAGAGGTTGGCTCATTGACAGGCTTTACGTATATGGTGCGCAAGAGGCCAACGACGTAAGCGTCGGAGGCTTCAGCGCCCCCAACTATGCGCTGCCGACGGACAATGTGAATGTTGACGCCACCATCTACAACCTTGGGCAGTCGGCCGAGGACAACAACACGAACGGCGTCGACGCGTGGCTGAAGATAGACGGTGCATATGTCCAGGTGGACAACATCCCTTCAATACCTCTATCCGGATCGCAGCCAGTCAGCTTCATATGGGTCCCCGGATCGACCGGCGACTACAGCGTGTGCATCGAGGCATGGCCTGTTCAGGGAGAGACGAACCTCGGGAACAACGAGGTCTGCAAGACGATAGGCGTCAGAGACGTTCCATCAAAGAAGATCTCTATCGTCCGTTCGATGGGAACCAAGAGCGGTCCGGTGATTCAATCCTGGATGGACTTGAATACGAACTGGGAGACTTATGGTGTAACTCCGGTTGAGATAGAATGGAGCCTGTTGAACAAGACATCGATCACCTACGCGGACATTGCAGCCACCGGAGCAGATACCTTGGTGGTCTCCTTGTCTGCAAGGTTGGCCCTTGCACAGGCATGGTCTGAACTCACCTACGCTGAGATAGCGGCTATCAAGAAGTACACCGTGGAAGGCCACGGACTGGTTGCCACTGGTACTACGTTCTACTCCACGATACCAAATAACGACGCATTGTTAGACATGTTCGGCATAGTCAATCAGACCTTCAATCAGACCAACCCATCGGAGGTTGACGTTAACCACGTGAGTGCAGGCCACCAACTTCTAACGGGTGTGGCTGCAGATCCGTTCACGATTGGGAATAACTACTCAAGCGTTCCTGACGACGATGGAACATGGGACGCGGCAGACATGAGACCGGGCACCCTTGGCGGAACCTATGTGGCCACGTCAACAGGACTGTCGGTGGCATTGGTCGAGTACAAGCGGCTGGTATACATATCATGGATGCCCGAATGGTTCGGCAACGCGGTGGATAAACAGATCCTCTATAATTCGATGGTCTGGAGCCAGTATCAGATAGTCGCTCATGATGTGGCGATGTCTGGTCTGATAGGACCGGACAGGGTGAAACCCACGCCGACGATGGACATCACTGCCACTTTGGCGAACCTGGCCAGCGTTGTTGAGGACAACAGCACTGCAGGAATAGATGTTGTCCTGACCGAGGATGGTACGGTCGTGGATTCGACGAACATTCCAACGCTCGGGGTTGGAATGACCACACCAGTCACATTGATCTGGGATCCGCCTGCAACACCTGGCACATACAACATCTGCATGAAGGTGATGCAGGTAGTGGGAGAGACCGACACGTCCAACAACGAGGTGTGCAAGAACATTGAAGTTGTCGATCAGAGTCTTATCATCATCATGGTCCTGGATTCATGGGGCACTGACAACGCAGGAATGGCACCGTGGGATGATCTGAACACGAACTGGGCAACATATGGTTCGTTCCAGATACTCATCGACTACACATACCTGGACAAGGAGGACATCACCACATTGGACCTGACGTATTCGAGCGCGGACATCTTGCTGATCTCTTCTTCGAACTCAACAGGCCTTTCCACATCCGAGTTCACAAACGCGGAGATAACGGCCATCCAGGCTTATGTCAACGCTGGCCATGGAATCATGGGAACTGGAACTGTGCTGAATTCGTTCAGTCTGATCAACCACAATCAGTTGGCGCCGCTGTTCGGAATAGACGGTAGCGAGTCATACGGTGACACTACTGGAGTGACTGACTATCAGCAGATAGATGGAGGACACACGGTGTTCTGCAACATAGCTGATCCATTCACGACAGGTAGCGGAATATCATCTACTCCTGGAGGTTTCGTACCTGATCCAGCCGGATGGACAGCAACCAATCTGCTACCTGGAGGCGAGTACCTTGGTAACTCAACACCTGTACCTTCGGCCGGCGCGATCGTAGCCAACGACGTGGGAAAAGGAATATACCTCTCCAATGCCCACGAAATGTCATCGAACGTAGATGACAAGCAGATCCTTTACAACGCAATGATTTGGGCAGCCGGCAAGACCTGTTTCCCGTCGGTACCGCCACCGCCTCCTACGAACCTGCAAATAGCAATTGTCGGCCCCGACCTGGAGCTCGATTGGACCCCGGGCAGTTCCGAGCCGGATGTGCAGTTCAACGTCTTCAGATCGATGACCGTGGACGGGTTCAACTTCGGAGTGCCGTACGACCAGACACCTGCACCGCCGTGGACCGACCCCGACCCCAATGAAGCCGCTGATGCGAACAATTACTTCTACGTCGTGAGAGCGATAAACGTCACAAGTCTGCTGATCGAGTCCAACACGAACAAGGTCGGCAAGTTCTACAACCAGCTCCACAAGGGAACCAACGACATCTCCATACCTTTCGAACTTCATGATACCACTGTGGGCGCCGTGTTCGGCGATATTTCCGGAGACATCAGGAAGGTCTCTGTCTACGATACTGCCACCGCGACCTGGCTGTCATGGGTGCCGACGATCGGAGGTCCTCTTACTGATGTGGACAACATGCAGGGAATCCGTGTGGAATCCGACAAGAACAACCTGGACTTCATCACTGTGGGCCGTGTGCCGACGAGCACACCGATCGCACTGACGATAGGTCTGGACTCCTGGTTCTTCGTGGGATATCCCAACCTGTTGGACGCTCCTGGCGCTCTGCCAGATGTGCTGGATAATAACGGTCTTTCGGGATTGTACGTCATAGTGATGTACTACGATCCCTCTGACAGAAAGATGCCTTGGAAGTGGTTCGACCCCAACGATCCAGGTGGTTCGCCGCTCCAGAGCATCGAGAATGGAAAGGGATATTGGATCCTGATGAGTGCGAACGGTACCTGGACGGTACCTGGAGAGTGAAGTTGATAGAGAGGTGATATGACATGATAAGAAGAAAGATGTCAGCCGGAATATGGGCACTTGTAGTGCTATTGAGTGGGCTTGGAATGCTGGGGATCTTCTCGGTTCCTGTGGTAGCCCCGCCCAACATGCACTTCTTTAGCGGGTCGATAACGTTCAATGCGTTGAACGCACCCCCCAATACGGAAGTGTTCGCTGAGATAGACGGAACTTTGTATGGACAGGACTCGACCTTCGGCGGGACAGGCGGGTATGATGGAAGCATCTACAGCTTGACCGTATCCGGAGAGGACACTGCGAACGACACGGCCAAAGAAGGTGGTGTGAACGGAGAACCGATCATCTTCTGGGTCATGGTACCAGGACAACCACAGTCATATATAGCAAGTAACGCACCGGTCTACACCGATGGTGTTGTGGACACTTCCATGAACCTGATCGTTCAGTCTGCGAACCAACCGAACATGGTGACCTTGAATCAGGTTGCACCTGTGAACGTTTCAGACTGGGTGGAGCTTTACAATCCGGCTGCAGCGAGCAATGTGGACCTGGCAGCGGACTGGAACCTCGAGGACAGTTCTGGCGGCATTTGGGGATTCGGGGTGGCAGATGTTCTGCCCCCGTTGGGAACGAGTCCCGTTCCACATTCAGTTACTCTTCAGGACGCTGACAGCAACCTGAAGCTTGTTTGGACGGATCCTCTGGGAACCATTGCATCCGGGAATCCGGTTGTGATGGACAAGATCGAGTGGGGACCTCACATTGGTGATACGGAAGTCTCTGGTGGAGACACGATTGGACTGGACAAGGGTGCGGGTTCTGTTTGGGACCCCAATCTTGCTAACTGCGTTGCGGACGATGGTTACAGAAGAACCGCGCCTGGAGTGGATACGGATACAATGTTCGACTGGATAGACTGCGGCTTTGTTGGACCACCGAATCAACCGCCGCAATTGTGGATTCCAGGACCACTCGGATATCTGAGTCCATTGATTGGAGATACGTCAACAAACTTCGTATGGCAGGTTTGGTACGCTGACGCGAACAATGATTGGCCCGAGATGGGTTCACCATCAATCGATATCTACAGCTTGTCGACAGGACCCCTGCCGGGATCGCCCTTCGTAATGGCATGGGTGAACGACGTGGGCGCACCCGGGGATTACGTCCATCCACTTGGTGGAGCGATCTATGCCTACCAGACGGTCATGCCTGTTGGTATGGACTGGTGCTATGTCATATCTGCCACCGATGTAATGGGGATGACAAACTCGACGGCGGAGATCTGCGACCCTGATGTTGGGGACGTGATTGGACCTGAGATCCCATCGGTTTTACTCGACGGCGTATCCAATCTAGTAGTAGCTCCGGGCGCAATGGTATCACTTACAACCACAATTGACGAAACCAACACCGGAGGCTCGAATATCGGTGGAGCGGAATGGAAGGCCAATATTTGTACATGGCCGGGAAATGCAACGACGCCACAAGACGGCGCATGGGACTCCCCCACCGAAGTGGGGATCGATGTCATCGATACAACGCTGCTTTCGGGTGTCTACGACATATACGTGAGAGGTTGGGACATTGTGCCGAACTACAACGACACATGCACTCTTGGTCCAGCTGCCACGGTGACCGTTACAGTCAACGACATCTTCGCACCAGATGTCTACTCGCCGTTGGTTGACGGAATGGTACAGACAACAGTGGTTCCTGGTACTATGGTAACTTTCACGGCCATCATAGATGATTCCGCGAAAGGCAACAGCAACATCGGAGGAGCGATGTATGATGTCAATCTAGGACCGGATGTTGCCATGACAGCTCAAGTTGGGGGTTTTGATACACCAAACGAGACTGCGGAGGCAATCATTGACACGACTGGCTGGGCAGACGGTTCATACTTGATCTGCATCGCTGACGCCTGGGATACCGCAGTTCCTACGAACAATCACGTCACTGGTGGATTGTACTGCGCAACTATCAATATCGATGGAAGTCCACCATCAGTCACGAACCTAAGACTGGACACTATTCCCACTTTGCACACCGTCCTTGTTGGATCCACGACCACTCTCACTGCCGATGTCGATGATGCATTCTCCGGTAACTCGAATATCGCCAATGCGTCTTTCAGCTTTGAAGGCACAATAGTGGGTCCAATGAATGCAGCAGATGGTGCATTTAACAGCCCCAGTGAGGGCGTGACCGTCGATATTGTAATAACGGGCACTCCACCCTATGTCGTGGGAGGTCCCTACACAATCTGTGTCTACGGTAGCGATGTGCTAGGAAACGACAATATGCTTGGCGACTGTAATATGCAGCTGACCATCGTCGATGTGGACACCGAAGCTCCTCTGCTTTCGAACCTGGCTGTGGATACCCAATCTGCAAAGACTGTGCCTGAGGGCACAACGGTCACCTTCACAGGAGATGTTGATGATACAACCACGGGACCAAGCAACATTCTGAATGCCAGCTATCTGGTACGAGACGGTTCAGGAGTCGTCTATGACACAGATGTAATGACGGCCCAGGACGGTGCGTTCGACTCGTGGATGGAGATGGTGACAGTGGACCTTGATACGACTGGCTGGCCAGATGATACCTACTCTTTGCACATATACGCTTGTGACGTGATACCGAACTGCAACTACCTAGAGACTGAACAAGCCACGCTCACCGTACAACCTGACACCGGTGATCTCGATCCACCCGAGATCTCAAGCGTCGCATCTGATTCCACAATCTTCCAAGTGGGGAAACGGACGACGGTCAATGTGACAGCGACTATAACAGACATAAACACGGCTGGAGCTGCGAGTAACGTTGGTGGCGCGAACTATACAATAGGAGCTACAACTTGGCCAGGCACTTTGATGACCGCAGTTGACGGAGCATTCGACGAAACAGTCGAAGATGTCACTGTGGAAATAGATGTATTGGGCTGGGCTGTGGGAACCTATGACGTCTACGTCTATGCCACTGATGAGTGGGGCAATGCGAACATTACAAGCACGGAGCACGTGACAATTGAGGTTACGTCCACTGCGCCTGACACAGAGGATCCGGTAATCGGAACACCAAGTGTAGCACCAGATGATCCAGAAGAGGGTGACACAGTGACAATCACTGTGACTGTGACTGACAATTTCCCAGTAGACGATCTCACCGTGGTCATCACGATCACAGGACCAGGCGGAACACCGATAGCAACGAACGCTGTGATGACACTGAGCGCAGGTACGTTCACCTACACGACCCCAGCACTGACGGACACTGGTGGCTACTCATACACAATAACGGCAACTGACGAAGCTACAAACAGCGACTCCACACCGGGTACATTCTCAGTCGAGGAGAAGCCGGACGACGACGGCGGAATCGAACTCTGGGTCTGGATTCTGTTGATTATCATAATCATCGTGATAGTCGCCCTGATCGCATTCTTTGCGACCAGGAAGAAGCCGGAAGAGGAGATACCCGAGGCACCTCTGGAAGAAGAGGAGGAGCTTCCGCCTGAGGAGGAATTCGTCGAGGAAGAGGCCTTCGTGGAAGAAGAGGCACCTCCAGAAGAGGAGTTCGTCGAGGAAGCCCCGCCCGAGGAGGTCGTTGAGGAAGCACCTCCAGAGGAGGTCGTGGAAGAGCCGGCCCCTGCCGAGGAAGCACCGGTGGAAGAAGAAGCTCCGGCAGAGGAAGCCCCTGCAGAAGAGGCTCCAGCTGAGGAAGAAGCGGCAGCGGGTGGCCCGATCAGCTGCCCCAACTGCGGCACGGTGAACCCCGAGGGTATCAGCGTCTGCACATCTTGTGGGTCTCCGCTCTAGGAGCCCCCCAACCCTTTTCTTTTCATTTTTCAACTTGCAAGAGAGACTGCCGTCTATCCTGCTGATCTCAGGGAGGACTTGATAGACTAGAGGTCGCGAAGCCCCGTATGTGTCGATACAGGCACGGAAAACCTACCTCCATACGAGCGTTTGACGATAAAGTTATATACGATATATAGCCATGCAGGTACGAGGAACGCGCAGGGGGAGAGGTTGGGTAGGTTACTCAGCCTGTCAGGAGGACGGGGTTCCAAAATGTGTGATTCAGAGTCACACCTCGTTTTTCTGAGTTCTGCCCAAGTGCTTTCTTCCCAATGGGGCGTGAGGAGTACCTTTGACTTACGGCACCAAGAGCAACCGAGATACGAGCTGGCCACCCACGCATGTGCTACGGTAGGTCACGTCGTAGGTTCGATACCGCTTCATCTGGGGGGGAAACCGATGAAAAAAGACAAAATAAATTTGAGGAAAGGAGTGGGCGCGATGTGCATCGTCCTCGCGATGGTGCTCACCGGGTTCGTCGGATTTGTGCAAGCAGAGTCCGGCAATGTGAGTGTGTCCTCTAATACGGGGACGCGTGGAGAGGTCCGTGAAGCGATCTCTCTTGCGACTGGAGAAACTATACAAGCTATAGACGACGGAAACGGCAACATGATCTTCCCGGAAACAGCCATTAGGGACACATCTGCTCCAGTAGCGGTCGTCGAGAATGAACCCACCGAGCTCATTGTAGACGGCGGGAGAGCGGTCACTCAGATCGTGAGGAGGCAGGAGTTGCTGGAATCGCCTACAGGCCAGATCACCTACCATTCGGAGCACGGCACGGTAACGGCCGGCACTCGAGCAGGTGAGATCGATGCGGGCGGACCTTATGGCGGTCCAAACTGCTTCGAGGGCACATGCACAATCCGGTTCACGGTCACCGTCAATGACCCGACAATCATCATGTTCCGCTTTGACTGGGACGACGATGGTGTCTTTGACTACCCTGAGCAGACAAGTGCTGGTCTTCTGGGCGACTGGGTGACCACGAACGAGTTCGACTATACCTTCTACGACAACTTCTACAGCGACATCGTTGTGGAAGGCTGGGACGGCGTAAGCACCTACATCGTGATAAACACCGGGGACATCATCGGTGAGGCAACGAACTGGAACCTGAGCATGGGCATGTTCGGTGGCACGTGGCGCCTCGTGGGCAACAGCTTCAAGGCGAAGAAGCCCATAACAGTCACGGAATTGGGTTACTACCAGTACCCCGGAAGAAACGGGTACAAGATGTACTTCTGGGTCTTTGGTGCGTTTGGGCCGAAACTTGGCGAGTGCGAGCCGGCACACAACAACCTTCAATGGAACTGGTGTACCTTGCCGACATCGTTCAACCTTGCCATAAATGAGCAGTACTGGCTCGGGATTCGCATCGATGGCTCGTTCCAGGGCTGGACTGGAGCCAACATTCCTGCGGGCCTCGACGGCGAGTACTTATCGTACCAGGGAATGTACGGAAGCTTCTGCTATGATCCGACCCCGGACACCTGCAAGGAAACCTTCAATTGGGGAGGGACAAACTACGCTGCGACTGTCGACTTCGCGTTCCGCGAGACCCTGATTCTACCCAGTACGGTGTACGACACTTCACACCTGGACGTCAGGAACGTGGCACCGGATGTCTTCGGCATAAGGACAGACCCGAGCCCAGGCCTCGAAGGAACACCGATAAGTTTCATCGCAGAGTTTGACGATCCTGGAAGCGACGACACGTGGGAATACCGCTGGACAACTCCTACGGGGACTACCCCGTGGCGAAACGTGGATAAGCTGTCAGGCGGAGCGAATGTCCTCGTCCTTCACACCGTGACAGGTTGGGAAGGTGCCATACTCACAGAGATGGCGGCAGTGTGCGGATCGTTCTGCAAGACAATCGATTTCCTGGACTATGGTCCTCTTGGAACGGCCCAGGTTCCCACATTGAACCAACTGACTCCATACGACGTCATAGTGATCATGTCGAACTACGGCGTGGTCCCTGACTGGGACGCCACGGGAGACGTCATCGCGGACTACATGGATGATGCTGGATCAACGGGCGGCGGAGTCGTCATGATGTTGAACTCGTTCTATTCTGGCAACACATGGGGCATCCGAGGACGATGGCAGACCGACGAGTACGCGCCAATTCCACTGGCAGGCTACACATCATTTCCGAGCTCGCCATTGAGCAGTATCTACGTGCCTGGACACCCGATTCTTGACGGCGTTGTCTCGATGAGCGCAACATTCAAAGGCCTACAGACTTCAGTGAACTCGGGCGCAACGAGGGTTGCGGACTTCGGGACAGGCAACGTGGCAGTTGCGACAAATGAGAACCCGGTGGTTCCCAACGGCGCACGCGCAGTTGCATTGCCATGGTGGGCTTACTCATCCTATGCGGGCGGCGACTACATGCGACTTACCGTCAACGCTATCAAGTGGGCGTCTCGGCAGCCGGATCCGGCACCAAAGACGATGCCCATCGAGCTCGACGCGTACAAGATTACAATGATGGACGACGATCCTCAAACGACCACGCCAGTTGACCCGGTCCCTGTTTCCGTACAAGTCAGGGACGACGACCATGGCAAGCTCATAGTCTACAGTCAGGATCAGCTCTCGGACGAGAACTTCAATAACGTGGGAGACTGCTACTACGCATCACCTACCGTCTACGGCTGGCCCGCGGGATGGTCTGTGGACCCGTCGCACGGCTGGAGATGTGAGGCAAGCCCGTACTACCCGAGCAGAGCTGCGGGGGTCATCTATTACTACAACGATCCTTTGTACGGCTCAGGTGACGGGACTTCGGAACTGTTCTCGCCAAGCTACAACACTGTCGGATACAACGCAGTCCGACTTGAGTTGGACACGGAATGGGACGGGAGTTATTCCGCCGGAGATTCGCACGGCTACATTGAGGCATCCATAGATGGTGGAGCGACGTACCCGATTTTGCTCCAAGAATACCACAACATGAACCCGGCCTACTTCGCTGGTCACCTGTCACTTGACAGTGCCGCACTAGGCGGATACCCGAATGTCAAGTTCCGGTTCACGTACGAGAGTGCCGACGACTACTGGTGGTTCCTCGACAATATCGTGGTCACCGTCTTCGACGCCGACACGATCGCCGGACTAGGATCAGCCTCCGGGACTGCCGAGGTCGCGAACGTACCGCCAACCATAGTCGGTGGCTTTGACACCGAGTTCCGCGTTGAGGCCCAGGGTCTCGACTTCTCGGGCTTCACGGTCAGCGACCCGGCACTCGATGCGCCGACCGAGTGGTTTGCGTACTCCTGGAACATGGGAGACGGCACCCCGACAGAGTGGACATACAAGGGAACGATGAGCCCACCGAAGTTCAGTGTGTTCCTGATACACTCATTGGACTCCTTCGGTTGTGCCTTCTACTGTAACGCGTATGTGAGCATGCTGGAGGGTCTGAACGATGTTGCGTCGGTCGACGCCTTCAACTTCTTCAACCCACCAACGGCTCCGTCGTTGGCGACGTTGATGAGTTACGATGTCATCGTTGTGTCCTTCAACTATGGGTGGAACAACTATGCCCCCTGGGACCTCGCAAAACGACTGACGGGTGACCGCCTCGCCGCGTACCTCGATTCGGGACGCGGCGGCGTAGTAACCAACTTTGCCGTGTTCGGCACCCACCCGAGCCTCGGGCAGATATGGGACCTCGGGGGACGCTTCATGGACTGGGACTACGGTCCTTACGAGCGGTCCGAACTTGTTGCATCACCCACCACGCTTGGCACGGTCTTCGAACCCGGCCATGACATCATGGCGGGCGTCGGAGCTGTGACCTTCCCGTTCTGGCGCATGGGGGACAACGCGGTCACGGTCGGCGGCTTGGGAATCGCTGCCGGCATGAACGGCGTTAACCTCGCAGACACAGCGGCCGGCGGCCGTGCGATCGGAGCCAAGGAGCTCTCGAACGGTGCCAGGGTTGCGCATGTTGGCGCTATCACTGCCCAGACTGGGATAGGGAGCGACATGCCCAAGCTGATGTACAACGCGATCGGCTGGGTTGCTGGTGGCATACCGAACCCGAACCTGAAGCCGTTCACCTATGAGTTTGGCGACGACGGCATCTACACGGTCGAACTGAACGTGATCGACGACGACATGGGCTATGTCTGGGACCCGGTCAACAACGTGCCGGTCGAGGTTATACCCGGCATTCCATACACCCAGAGGCAAATGACCGTCACGGTCGACAACGTGGACCCGACGATCGCTTCAGACGTCGGCGACTTCGAGGCGTTCATCGCATCGACGGTGTGCGTGCGAGTGTCCGGTAAGGAAGGAAACTCGGTCACAGCGGAGGTCTTCGAGGACGGTTTGCTCGTCTCTTCGACAACCACGGTCAGGAAGGACGGAGATCCGAACCCGCCCGATGAGAAGTGCGGTCTGTTCAAGATAGACGTCCTGAATGCACACAGCTACGAAGCCACGCTCAGATACTCGGCGCCCAATGGTGGCAGCAACCCAACGTGGTTGATATTCAACCCCTGGCGCGACCCGGTGACGCCTGGCCATGGAACTGTATCGTATTCCTACGACTTCGATGCAGATGGACAGGTGATCCCGCAGTCTCTCTCGACGCTGAAGGGAGGACTGCTCGACTCTGGCCATGGTGCGAAGATCGACTTCGCTGCAGAAGCCTACGATCCCGGCACAGACGACTTGGCGTTCCTATGGATATGGGGTGCGGTTGGTAACTCACCATATAGTCTCCTGAACGACCCGACTTCGGTGTATCAAATCAACGTGCACCACAACAACGGTCTGCCAACGAGCGCCGGAACTCTGGCTGACCCGCAACACCTCGGGTTCTCTGAGCCGTTCTTCGACAGAGCAGCCAACACAGGATTGAGCCCACTGGGAACGACGAACTATCGTGTCCGCGATACGGCCGCACATGCCTTCGACATGCAGCAGTCGATGTACTACGTAGCGTTGATTGTCTTCGATGACGACAACGGGCGCGGGTACCCATCGCCCTTCATGACCGACGGCATAGACATGGACTTCATCTTCCTAGACCTAAGCTAGGCAAGACGAACAAGGAGGGGCCACGCCCCTCCACTTTTACCATTTTTTTACTAGTTGTCAGCGTAGTCTTTGCTTTCATTCCGCAGACAATTGAATTGTTCTCGCCAACCAGGATACACCTCTCCCCCAGACCCAATCGCATCGGCGATAATCGGGTGAGTCGAAAACGGCGGTTGGTGTATGTGGACTAGCTCTTCTTCTTGTCCTGACCAGGCTTTTGAGCTTTCTCTTCCTTGGAAATGATAGGATGATCTTGTTCGGAGGGTCCGATGGGACGTCTAATGACTCTCCCAGAACCAGTTTCAGCATGGCTTATGATTCCATCTTCCTCTTTCTTCGCACTTGTCGATTCGTCTATCTTGTCCGGCTTTTTGCGCCGAAGCACCAGTATCAAGACGATGAGAATCGCCACTAATGCGAGTGCTAGGCACGCCATCAGTATCAGTAGCCATAAAGGAATCTCGTATGGTGTGCCATCGCTGTCGTCCTCGCTGTCGTCCGTGACGCGCATGAGCGAGATGTCACCGACATCTACGACGGGCTGTTCAGGCCGAGGCTCCGCAGCTAGCGTTCGCATCTCGAACCCGAATGCGCTGACGCGAACCGTGTAGAGGCCCAGCTCCAGGTCGAGGAAGCGGAAGACACCGTCTGATTCTGTGATGTTTGCGCGGATCACCGTATCATTCACCAGAAGCTCTACGAGGGCTCCAGAGAGCGGCAACGTCGCATCCGTTATGCGTCCCCTCACTTCACCTTTCAAGGGTGGAGGTGCGACTATGCTGGTCGAGAATCGCCAGGTGCTCGTGTTTCCTCGATACTCCCAGCCATCCGTGACGCCAAGCTTCCAGAAGTAAGTGGTTCCCTCCGCAAGGGCGAGGGTGACGTTTGGGTCGGACGATGTCCCCATGGTCGATGTGCTGAACCCCTCGTCCTCGCTGACCCAGTAGTGGTATGTGACAGGGTCGCCGTCAGCGTCCGTGACCGGTTGCCACACAAGGGTGACGTTCGGATCCAGGTCAGTCGTGTTGTTGGCGGGAGAGAGGAGAAGCGGTACCGGCGGGGCCGTGTTGGTCCTGAAGGACGATCCAGCTGATGCGGACCATAACTTTCCATCAAAGACTGACACACTCATCATGAAGTCGACGCCCTCGGACAAGGCTGGACCGGAATAGGCGACTGACGTTGTGCCCCCAGTTGTGTTGTCGTACCATAGGAGAGTGGACGGCGAGACAAGACTTACGGAGACATTGAAGGCGATCTGTGCCATATCTCCGCTGTTCGCATCTTGGAATTGCCATTCGAGGGTGGGCGTGTCGGGGCGTATATGGCTGATTCCATCACTGCCTGCAGCGTGTCCATCGACCATCAGGTTTAGTGCTTCCGGGTGCACGTTGATCAGAGCCCGCGTGGATCTGATTGCAGTGAACGCCTGGACGAAGTCGCCCGACTCGACTGTCACATAGCTGGAATCCTTGACCTCTAGCCCGATTCTCGCGTCTGCTGTGCCAGGACGAGCCAGATCAACGAGAAGGAGGAGAGAGGTGGACGAGGGCTGTGTCACCTGAAGCGATAGGGGAAAGGTCACCGTGCCGGAGGAGGGCGAGCTCGCGCCAAGGAGCTGGTCGGGACCGGTCAGTGTGCCAGAATGGTCCAGGTCGTTGTACAGAAGGATCCCGTTAACGTCAGCATCTGTGGCCGTCCCGATGCAATCGACGCGGATGCCGGTGACGTTTATGTCTGGGGCAGACGTGAATAAGATGAGCTGCAAGTACGGCACGAGCCGCGCACCCTCGTCGACAATTATAGGCGCGAGATCCACGCCCGCCACCGAGAGGATGTTCGGGGGCCTGGGGAGCACGTACGGTCCGAAGAATATGGGCGTGCGCACGGTGCTGTTTAGGTCTGAAGCCTCGAACTGGAAGGAGTAGTTCAGCCCTGGGTCTGTCAACACGAGGGGAGCCCCGAAGAGGGCGCCAGCCGAATAGTTGTCGGGGTCGCCTATCCAGCCCGTGACCGTAAGCGGTGCGAAAGTCAGGTCAAAGCCGCCCATAGAAAGGAACACAAAAATGGAGGCCGGGGCGATTCCCTCTGGGTCTTGGTAGACGACGCGGTAGGTGAACGTTTCACCGGCTATCCCCTGGACCGGCGATACCGCTCTGCCTTGGAGGATGGGCGGCTGGTCCGGGCATTGCACTTCAGGGCCACTCTTGGTCTGCGAGGTGTTCGTCAGCCCGCCTGAGTCTTTGACTGAGAAGAAATAGGAGTAGTCACGGTCACACTGCAGGTTCCAGAGCTCCCAACGGTACACCTTCCCGTCCTGGAAGTCGTGGTCGCTCATGTTCTCTGCTGTCAACTGAAATGGTCCGCCGGCGATCTCCGCTCCCCCTGACAAAATATGCAACAGTGGCTGACCGACGGCGGGAGGGTTGCCGTCGATGTCGGAATACGAGATCCTCCAGAGGAACGTTATGTTCGTCAATCCCGATTCAGGATCAAGGCCGTCGGTCTCGAATCCGGTGTCGCCGACCCAGTCAAGGGCGGGGGCCCTGTTCGGCGTGAACCCTCGGGCGAGCACAAGCTCTCCGAAGTGCGTGAGTGGCGGGAAGGGAGAGAACAGCAGGGGCCAGGTCGAACGGTTGCCCGCGGCAAGGAGACCATCGTATGGCGGGGATCCCACGCCGAAGCGAAGAGCCGTACCGTTGGGGATGGGTAGCGCGACACCGAGGAACGATAGCGGGATCGCGATCTCATAGAATCTGTGGGGCTTTTTAGAGAAGGCGGTCTCCCCGAGGCCTGCCGAGCAGGTAGGTACGGTCATGTTATCAGGCGATGAAGCGGCGAGGCAGGAATCGAACTCTTCCCACGAGCTGTTGGTGCTGTTGTATCGAAGGTGCCAGCCCTCGGTCGCATTGACCGCGAACACATCGTCCTCGTCCGCCGTCGAGTTTCCGTCCGCATCCGTGTCAAACCCAAGAGTGACTCCGTCTGCCTGGACAGGCGTCAGATCGTCGCCGACGTCT
>JAUVGH010000057.1 GCA_030593885.1 Methanomassiliicoccales archaeon | reverse complement strand
TGCTTGGTGGAGTTCTGAGCATGATGAGGAAGGCCTGGGGAGTCGGTTTGCTTGCGGGCATACTGACGATTCCCACGTTGCTGGGCCTCATTGGCTTGATACTGGTGGCAATCTCCAGGGACGAGTACTAGTAGGGTGTCTTTGCCCTACCCCACCCTCTTCTTTTTTTCCAAAATAGTATTAACTATCCCGTTCTATCTGGCTGTTGGATATGACGATTGCGATCGGAATCGATGACACCGACTCTCGAACGGGTATGTGCACCACCTTTCTGGCCTCAGAATTGATCCAGGAACTTGAGGAGTACGATCTCATAGGCCTACCCCGGTTGGTCAGATTGAACCCTAACATTCCCTGGAAGACCCGGGGCAACGGTGCCATATGCCTGCGCTTCGGTGAAGGAGTTGGAAAAGGCATTCCTGTTTGTCAGATCGGTGAGAAGTCCTATTCTTCCTACCAAGAAAGCAAGGGGGATCTATCGTCAAGAGAGATCGAGGACCGTGTCGCCAAGGTCGTTGAGTCTCATTATCGACTGGATGATGAGAATACCAATCCAGCTTTTGTCATTCTCGACAAGGACCCTCCCTCATCGCTTTACTGGAAAGCTGTCAGGGGGATTGTGAGATTGGAGGAGGTCAAGGACATTGTCGCCCACATTGGCGTGCATAGAATGTACAAGAACGGTAGGGGGCTGATAGGTGCGACCTCAGCGGTCTCCTGGAAACCCAAGGATTTCACATACGAGATCACTGCTTATCGGGATAGTGACAAATGGGGCACTCCAAGGGAATTGGTGAAGGACTCGGTCATCGCAATGGACAACGAGTTCCCATCCACGTTCAACAATTACGACTATGAGGAGGGCCACATGGCAATCGCTCCCAGCTCCCCTTGTCCAGTGCTATTCGGAATCAGGGGGGATTCGCTCGAAGACCTGCTTCCGGCCATGTCCATGATCAAGGGAGAAGAGATTCAGAGATGGACCCTATTCCTGACGAACCAGGGAACGGACGAGCATCTCGTACGGAGGACCATTGGAAGCATTGGGGCGTATGAGTCGGTCGTCGCCAATGGGGAGGTCGTTGCTGGGCCCAGGATGATCCAGGGCGGTCATCTGGTCTTCAGAGTTTCAGATGGTGATGAGATCGACTGCACTGCATATGAACCTTCGAAAAGGTTCAGGAACATCGTGAAAGGCCTTCGGGTGGGGGACAAGATAACGGTGTACGGCAGCCTCAGAGAAGATCCAAGGACAATCAATGTCGAGAAACTTCAGATCCGTTCTGTGGTGGTAGTCGCTGAGAAGATTGGCAATCCCAAGTGCCCTGAATGCGGAAAGCGAATGAAGTCCGTCGGAACCAACGCCGGATATAGGTGTAGAGGATGTCGCACCCAGTTAGAAGAAGGGGACGTAGAAACGGTCGAAGTAGATAGAACGTTGTCCCCAGGATTCTACGAACCGCCGGTCTCCGCGAGGCGCCATCTGAGCAGACCATTGAAACGGATGAAGAGCGAGCTCGAACCTAGCTGATTTTTCCAGCTCTCTTGATCACTTCTTGGAGCACATCCAGACCCGCGTCGAGGTTCTCCTCTTCGATGGTGAGCGGAGGAATGAAACGAACCGCCGATTTGCCACAGGGCAGGAGGACCAACCCATTCTTGAACGATTCTTGGACTATGAATTCGGCGACCTTCGGAGCTGGGGTCTTGGAACCATCTCCCTTGATGAACTCGGTCGCCTGCATAAGGCCATATCCCCTGTTGTCCCCCATAATCGGGTTGCTTTCCTTCATCTCGTCAAGTCTCTTCCGCAAGTGATCGCCAAGCTTCTGGCCCCTGCTCAAGAGATTCTCGCTCTCAATGACATCCAGCGTCGCGCCAACCGCTGCGCATGCCAGCAAGTTCCCACCATACGTGTTAGAATGGGCTCCCTGGACATCGAAATCAAGTTTGGCATCGAAAACGATCGCGCCGACTGGGACACCGGAACCCATCCCCTTTGCGATGCAGATTATGTCGGGCACAACTCCAAAGTGATCTATTCCAAACATCTTCCCGGTCCTTCCGAACCCTGCCTGGACCTCATCGTCGACCAGCAAGATTCCGTTCCGCTTGCATATCTCAGAGATCTTCTTGGCGAACTCTGGAGGAGGCACGATATATCCTCCTTCTCCCTGGATTGACTCATAGAACAGGGCGGCGACGTCGTTGGGCGGAATGAACTTGTCCAGATATTGTTCTTGGATCGCGTCCGCGCAATACACGCCACATCCTGGGTACTCCAGCTTGTAAGGGCACCTGTAACAGTAAGCGTAGGGAACATGGTCGACACCGGGCATGGTAGAGAAGAATCTCTCCTGATGGATCGTCTTTGACGCTGTCAACGCCAGAGAACCCATCGTCCGTCCGTGGAATGCGCCGGTGAAAGCGATGAACCTGCTCCTCTCACTGGACCATTTTGCCACTTTTATGGCAGCCTCAACCGATTCGGTCCCACTGTTGGTGTAGAACACCTTCTTGTCGAAATTTCCTGGAGTGATCTTGGACAGCCTTTCGGCCAAGGTCACCTGTATGTCGTAGTAAAAATCCGTTCCAGCGAAGTGCATTAGCTTATTGAGTTGGTCTCCGACAGCCTTGACAACTGTCGGATGGCAATGGCCAGTGTTCACCACTCCGATTCCGCTGGTGAAATCGATGTAGACGTTCCCGTCCACGTCCCAGACCAGGCTTCCCCTTGCCCTTTCGGCGACCAGTTCACAGGTCTTGGTGGACGTCGCAATCGCATTCTTGTCTCTCTGGACAACTTGCCTCCCCTTCTCTCCAGGGGGAACCGATTTGATGTCTGGTACCTTCAAAATATTCCTCTCCTCTGGACTAAACCTGGGTAATAATCCTCAACAGATAGATGGGTTCAACTGGGTTAGACGTTGCGGTTAACGAAAAAGCAGAGCGAGGATTATCCACCTATCCTGAACATCTTTGTGCCACACTTAGGGCAGCTTCCCTTTGTGGCGGGCTTGCCGTTCTTCATTGTTATCTTCTGGGGATCCTTCATTTCCCTTTTTGCCCTGCACTTTACACAATACGCCTCAACCATCAAATCACCGAAATGAAATCGACTCTTTCCATATTAAGATATCTCTCTCAGTGCCCATAAAATGGAATATTTGGGCCAGATTCAACAAAACCTTTAAATCCGAATCTGCTGTATTCGACCGTTTGCCATGACTAAATATACCCGTTACGAAGTTGCCAGGATAATCGGTGCAAGATCCCTCCAGATAAGCCTGGGCGCTCCGATTCTGGTCCCAACTCCCGATTCCTCGGTCGAGCCCTTGGATATAGCATGTGCCGAGTACGAGAAGGATGCCATACCCATCACGGTTCGGAGGGGATGAGATAGCCAGGGTGGTTACTGCAAAGATCCGTAAGATACTGGACAGCAGGGGCAACCCAACGGTCGAGGTGGACGTTCTTCTCGAAGGCGGTTCCGGAACAGCGGCGGCTCCAAGCGGTGCCAGTACCGGCGTTCATGAGGTGGCGGCTTTTCCCGAGGATGGTATTGACGCATCTATTGAGCTATTCCGGGAGGATATCGTCCCCAAAATGATCGGGATGGACGGAACGGACCAAGCCTCGTTCGACAGCTGGTTGCATGAGATTGATGGTACCGACAATTTCTCCCACATCGGTGGAAGCGTTGCCGTGGCAACCTCACTTGCGTTGGCGAAGGCAGCTGCAGAAGTGAGCAAGACGCCATTCCATTCATACCTGAGCGAACTGGATTCGGAATCACTACCCAGACCCATGGGCAATATGATTGGTGGAGGAGCTCACGGCGTTGGAGGTACAGACATCCAGGAATTCCTTTCGATCGCACAGGGTCCGACCTTTCAGGATTCCGTCTTTGCCAATGCGGTCGTACACAAGAGGGTCAAGGAAAAGCTCATTGAGGTCTTGCCCAACCAAGCCATCGGCAAAGGCGATGAAGGGGCATGGCTCGCGGGCATCACCAACGAGGAGGCCCTTGACATACTATCCGAGGCATGCGGTGAGATCTCTGAATCTGTCGGGTTCGACTGCAGACCCTGCCTTGATATGGCGGCAAGCGAGATCTACAAGAACGGAGTGTACAAGTATCGCGAGGGCGAGATTTCGACCGACGGCCAGGTGGATTTCGTCGCAGACCTTGTCGAGGAGTTTGATCTGTTCAGCGTCGAGGACCCTTTCCACGAAGAGGACTTCGAGAGCTTCGCCAGGCTAACCGAAATGGTGGGGGACAGATGTCTGGTAGTGGGTGATGATCTTTTCGTGACCAATATCCAGAGGCTGGAGAAGGGTGTTCACATGAAAGCGGCCAATGCCATCCTTTTGAAGCCCAATCAAATTGGAACGGTCACCGATATGGTGGAGACCGTTGAATATGCCAGGGAGAATGGATACCAGATGGTGATGTCCCACAGGTCTGGCGAGACCAACGACGATTCGATTGCACACCTGAGCGTCGCCTTCGGCTGTCTGGCCATCAAAACTGGAGCTGTTGGCGGTGAAAGGACAGCAAAACTTAATGAGCTGATACGGATTGAGGAGAATACAGAATCTGGTGGTAACTGATGGAAGCAGATGAGAAGAACGAAGAGGAAGGACTGCTGGTCCAGGAGGACGTTTATCTTACTTCTGGCGTTCACATAGGCACTCAGCAGAAGAGCGCCGATATGAAGGAGTTCATTTACAAGGTCAGAACGGACGGCCTTTACGTTTTGGATATCAAGAAGACCGACAGAAGGATCAGGATGGCAGCCAAGTTCCTCGCCAAGGTAGATCCGAGCAGGATACTGGTTGTCGCTGCCAGACAATACGGTCAGAAACCCTCAAAGCTGTTTGCCAGGACCATTGGCGCCGACATCTTTGCAGGGAGGTTCGTTCCAGGGACGCTGACCAATCCCAATCTTCCAGAGTACACCGAGCCCGATATCCTACTTGTTACTGATCCCGCTGCAGACCAGCAAGCACTTCGCGAGGCCATGAAACTCAGGATACCAGTTATCGGCCTTTGTGACGCTAACAACGAGACCCGAAATGTCGACCTAATCATTCCGACCAACAACAAAGGCAGGAGAGCTCTTGCCACGGTCTACTGGTTGCTCACAAGAGAGGTCCAGAAGGCGAGGGGTGAGATAGGCAGCGACGAGGATTTCACTCTGACCCTGGAGGACTTCGAAGCCTCTTTGTAGGTGTTTGGATGAGATATGCCACAGTCGCCGGACGGTTCTATTCCGATAATCCGGAGGAACTCAGGAGGCAGGTCGAGAGATGTTTCAAGAGCCCGATTGGACCTGGTGAAGTTCCTGAACTGAAGGACGGCCCGAGGTCCATAGTAGGGGCCGTCTGCCCGCATGCCGGCTTCGTGTATTCTGGCCCTGTCGCGGCCCATGTTTTCAACGCTCTCGCCGCCGATGGATTCCCTGAGACCTTTGTCATAATCGGCCCCAACCATACCGGGATGGGCTCAATGGTCGCGGTCACCACAGAGGACTTCTCCATGCCCATGGGCGTCGTTCCCGTGGACAAGGAACTGGCCGGGAAGGTGGTGCAAGGCATCATCTCTGAAGACATACTTGCCCACCGCGGCGAACATTCGTTGGAGGTTCAGCTGCCCTTTATCCAGTATCTGTCTCCGAATGTCAAGATAGTACCTATCAGCATGGGACTTCAGGATTTCAAGACCGCTAGGGAGGTGGGGGAGATCGTCGGGAAGGCGATCGAAGGAAAGGATGTTGTTGTTCTGGCCTCCACTGATTTCTCGCACTACGTACCTCAAGACATTGCGGAAAGGGTGGACAAGCTCGCAATCGACCAGATACTGAAGATGGACGCCAAGGGTTTGTTCAAGGTCGTCAACAAAGAGAACATCTCGATGTGTGGCTACGGACCTGTGATGGCCATGCTGATTGCCGCCCAGGGTCAGAAGTCCGAGCTCCTGAAATATGCCACGTCTGGTGACGTTCAGCCTATGAAGGAGGTCGTGGGCTACGCTGGGATGGTCGTCAGACGTTAGCCGGGTCTAGTTCCTTTTTGTCTCTTCTAAGATCCAATCCAGATAATCTCGGTCTCCTCGGGTGTACTCGTAGCACATGAGGCAGGGGACTTCGTAGCTGTGCAGTTCCTTTATTGTAGCCATCGCCTCATCGAGCAGTTCAGTCCTTGTCTTGAAGATGATGGCGAATTCCTGCTCCTTCTCTATCTCACCCTTCCACCAGTACATCGAACGGATCGGGAATATGTTGGCGCACGCCACCAGTCTCCTCTCCAGAAGCTTGTTGGATATCTTCTCAGCTTCGTCCTCGGAACCGGTCGTGGTGTAAAGCATCGAGAACATATGGCTGAATACTCAAAGTTGGTAATAACAATTGGTAATTAGGTCGAAACCTATAATGTAAAAGCCAAAGGTTGTAACTCTCGGAGATGCTTTGCCTGTAGTGAGCTTGGATGAACTGACAGAGGCCTTGAGGAGGACCCTTGGAAAGAAGGGGATGCCAGAGAAAGAGGTTATGGCCCTGGCCGAGTACATCATATCCTTCTTCGGTTTCACAGAAGAGGTCATAGACAATCGTCTGGACGTGGATGACAGGGATGTCTTCTACATGCTTGAGGAAGAGGGGTTGCTCACGACCCGGCAGGAAGAGATTCACATTAAGCGTGGAAAGTTGTGGAGGATCCACTACTGGGTGCTCCGCACCGTCTTCATCAAGCAATTGGCTCACGAAGAAGTGGTGGATGAGGAGATGGACCATCAGCTCCTGTACAGCAGCATGTCCGAAGAGGTATGGAGCCGGGATTAAAGAGTAATTGTTTATATACACTGAGATTTTACTTATGGCAGAATGGAATCTATACTTCTGAATGGGTATTTCCTGTTCTTCTTGACAATCAGTCTGTGGATCCTCGCGGTCTATGTGATCTACAAGAAGAAATGGCTCGAGGGCACTCCTTTCGCTTTCCAAGGTCCATTCCTTCTTTGGAGGACCGAAAAGGGCAAGAGGTTCATTGACTGGCTGGCCAGGCCCAAGAGGTTCTGGAAGGTATATGGGGATTTCTCGGTTGCGATCACATTCGTTGTGATGTTCACTTTCCTGATCATCCTGATTTGGGTTGCCTTTTTGGTGATGAACATCCCCAAGGACAGGGTCCCAACGCCTCAGATGATACTGGGGATACCTGGGCTGAACCCGATAATACCGATCTGGTACGGCATCCTGGCCCTGGTCATAGCTTTGGTGGTACATGAGTTCACTCACGGGATCCTCACCAGGGTGGCGAAGTCCAAGATTATCTCCCTCGGACTTGTGTTCTTTGTCGTTCCCATGGGCGCTTTCGTTGAGCCAGATGAGGAAGAGTTGGAGGTCATGAAGAGAAGGAAACGCAGCAGGATGTTCGCTTCGGGACCCACTTCTAATCTGATCGTCGCCCTGATATGCTCATTGGTCTTCACCTCAGTCTTCATAGGGAACGCCGAACCGGTGGCTGTGGGCAACGGCGTCATCGGGCTGGTTGACAATAGCCCAGCACTGAGCTCAAGCTTGGAGCCGGGAATGATCATAACGTCCATCTACCACAACAACAGCGAGAATCCACTGGACAGCGTGTCAGCGTTTGGCGATCTGATGGAATCCACCAGGCCAGACGACAACGTCACATTGACGATTTACAATGACGGTCAGTACTATCGGGAGGATGTTGTACTCTCTAACAGGTCCGATAACGTGTCGATTGGCTTTTTGGGGATATACTCCATCTACACCGGGACGGGAAAGCGGGTCTACACACCAACCCTCTATCCTGATTCCATTGATGCAACAATGTACTCGATGATAGTCTACGTTAGCCTCCCGTTGCGCGGTCTCTCACCAATCGATGAGCCATACACAAGCTTCTACGAGCCTTCGGGTGCTTTTGCCGGGGCTCCCGAGCCCCTCTTCTGGATATTGGCCAATTCGTTCTATTGGGTCTTCTGGCTCAATCTCATGCTGGGGCTGACGAACGCTCTTCCGGCAGTTCCATTGGATGGAGGGTATGTGTTCAGGGATGGGTTCGACGCTTTTCTGGAGAAGACGCGGCCCAACATGATAGCTGAACGCAGGGAGTCTGTCGTCAAGAGGGTATCTTATTTCCTCTCCTTCTTCATTCTCGCACTAATACTATGGCAGCTGATAGGACCCAGGATTTTCTAGTGGGTGACTACTTCGAAGCCGCCTTCGTCGAAAATCAGCGGGAAGTACCCTCTCTTGTGCCGGGTCTTCCTCATCTTCACAATGCTCAGGAACAGGTTGACTACCCTGTCGTCCCTTCTGAGGTCCAGATGCATTATTCCATCGGAAAGGAAATCCTCGCCGTGCTCGCAGAACTTCATCTTGTCCTGGTCCATCTCGGCTATCAGGAACGCTGTGATGTTGAGGTCCCTCAGCCACTCGAAGAACCTGAACAGATCGTCTCTGGGATCCTCGAACTTGGCCATGACCTCTAGGACTGGGAGGGAATCAAGCACCAATATGCCCGTGTCCATGCTCCCTTTGAGGTTGTTTACGTACATTTTGAAGACTTCCATCCAGGACTGCTCGCTAAGATCCTTGAGCTTCTTCCTGATCATTGCCAGGTCGAGAACGCTCAACTTGTCATCCAGGCCGTTCACCGGCATGCCAAGCCCCGTCATGCTGTCCAAGACGGACTCCCTGGACTGCTCCAGCGTCACGTAGACCCCGCTCCTGTCCTCATTCTTGGCGTTGTGGTACAGAATATTGTAAGCAACCGAACTCTTCATAGTCCCTGGTTTGCCAGCAATCAAAACAGTGTGACCTTGGGGAATGCCGCCCTGAAGGTGTTCATCCAATCCTCTGATGTAAGTCTTAATCCTTTTAGTAGCGACCATGTTATCTCGTCCCACGTTTCTCACCGCCTTGGCTATAATAAAACTTGGTTTGAAGATATCATTTTTGAGAATCTATCTCGTCTTTGGCCAGACTCCCGAACGATGCTAACCCATTTCCAGCGAGCCCACTCCAAAGATGCCATTCCGGTCCATGAAGCTCTTGTCAGTTTCGAAGAACATGGCGACCACCTCGAATTCCTTGGTGAGGCCGTTCTTTTTGACCATTTCAACTGCAGTTCCATTCTCCATGGGAACAGCCAAGGATTTCTCCTTGTCTCCCAGCGCTGAGAAGCAGTCCAGCAGAAGCGACTCTGCAATGTCAGGGCTATTGGGGTCGCAGACCCATGGGCCGATCTCGCACGCTTTTTGTGAACAGAATCCGGCGATGTAGCCGCGGACCTCCTCGTTTCCAGCCCAGAACATCAGGCCTGGGTCGTTCTTCGCGATCATGCTCAGAAGTTTCGCTCTATCTCCCGGGAAGTACTTCTGGTCAAGCGACATCATTGCCGGCAGCGCCTCCATCACGAACTTCCTCCTTCCACTTCCAGCTGACTTCCGGCCAGATCCGGAGAACCTGCCCACTCTGAAGCTCTGCTCGAACCCGATCGCATCATAGAATGAAATGGCATCCAGGTACGAGTAAAGCCCGATCGATTCTACCGATTGGCTTCGGAGACAGTCCACGGCGTGCGAGATCAGCTCCGAGCCAATGTTCTGATTTCGGCGATCAGATTTGACCACCACATTCCCTATCCATGCCGTCCTGCCGTAGTTGATGGTTGTGAGCATACCGACTTTCTCATCCTTAGCATGTGCGACAAAGCACCCCCTCGGCTCCATTTCGAGGATCTTGACGAAGTCCTCCTCCACATAGCCCCAACCCTCCTTGTCTGTGATTCTAACAGCGAAAGGAATGTCTTCGGGAGTCATCTCTCTGATGTCCAATGGGATCAACCTCCGATCCTGCCCTCTTCCTCGTCGCAGATATGGCTGCCGTGAGTTAGGTGCTTCTTATCCCCTCTCATGTGTTTCAACATGCAAGGGCCAAACTCGTCATTCTCGGCCCCGTACCACTTGTTACAGTCCTTGCATGTCAACTCGTTTTCGCTCAATCACATCCCCCAGAATGGATCCTCTACTCGCTTGATCTCCTTGACCTTCTCAAGCACTTCGATTTCATCAGCGGTCAGCTCCACCTTCTCCAGAGCCTTGGCGTGGGATTCCGGCAGGTCAACATAAAGAACGTCACCAACATTCATCTGCCTTCCGAATGTGACGCCCCCTACAGATATAGCGACCTCCGCACCCGCTCTCGCTTCCTTCAGGCTCTTCTGTTCTTCCTGCACGCTCTTGATCTTGCCTAGTATCTTCCCGTCCTCCCTGAGGAGCTGTTGCTTGGGGCGGATTCTCCCAGAGAGGACCCTGACGCCGAAGATGGCCGGCTTGGAGACCCTGAAGCAGCAGTCGGGCAGAAGCAGCACCTTACCAGGATAGTTGATCTCCATCCTCTTCTCTGCTTCCATTTCTCTCTTCTTCTCATCCTTCCAGGCAGAATAGTCATCGAGAAGCTTGTACACCACCCTGTTCTGGATGACGTGAGCCTCCGATTTCATTATCTCTTCCTTGGCGTCTGGAAGCACATCTACATTGAAAGCCAGTATTGTTCTCTTGAGCGGGTCCTTGATTGTGGCGGCATCGATTACGTCTCTTTTGGAAACATCGCCGACCCTTCCGGACTTCAACGGTATCTCGGCTGCTCTCAGCTCGTACGCGAGCGCTTCCAGGGAACCTATTGCATCCGCCTTTATTATCAGACCGTCCTCCTCGGTCTCGAGCTCGATGGAGGTCTCATCACGAACTCGTTTCTTGATCTCCTCAATGTTCTCGTGTGCGACTATCAAGGGAGCACCAGCAACCGCGTTCTCGATATTCGCTGCGGTGATCTTGATTCCCGCGGCCGCACTCACACTGTCGACTGAAAGGAACTTGTCCTCCGGGTCCCTTATCTCGTCCAGGGGTTTTGGCTTGAGCAGAGCTCTCACCTTGGTCACTATGGGCTCCCCCCTGCTGCCCAGAATGATCGTATCACCCTTCTCCAACGTACCTTTGTAGATGATCACATCCGCTG
>JAUVGH010000083.1 GCA_030593885.1 Methanomassiliicoccales archaeon | reverse complement strand
GGATGGAGTTCAATGGTGACTGGACCTATGAGGTTCAGGGCGACAAGACCGTGGCTGGGCACGAAGTGTACGACCTGTCGCTTGATGGTGGAGGTGAGGTTACAATGGAAATACCCTCGTTCGGAACCGCCACAATGGGCTTCACCGTGGATGGATACCGCTACCTGAGGATCTCCGACCTCGCAAGCGTCAAAGAGAACATGACCCTGGATATGTCTACCAGCGTCATTGGGGTTGTGCTGTCGTTTCAGATCTACTTCGAGGTGTCCTATGACCCACCCCTAAATGACTTCGGATTTCCGTTGGATGTGGCCAAAGAGTGGACCTCCACGTCATCCCTCACATCGACTTCGACCTTCGTGATGACTATGGGTGACAATACTACTTCTGAGACAAACACTGTCACGAGTTCTGAATCCTCCAGCTTCAAGTGCGAGTCGATGGAATCCATCAGTGTCCCAGCTGGCACCTTCGAATCTTACAGGATAAATTCGTCTGAGGACGGCGATGAATATGATCTCGACTACGTATCCGAGAAGTCCGGGATATTTGTGAGGTCCGAAGTGTATGACGAGGATGGCGAACTCGGGATGGTCATGCAACTGAAATCCTATTCTTACGGTCCTGGGCAGGATGCGCTCGACATAATGGACTATTGGTGGTTCATAATCCTGATCGTCATCGTCGTGGCAATACTAGCGGGAGTGGCAGCTTTTCGTTCCAGAAGGAGAAAAGAGGAGTATCCACCACCGCCCCCTGAGCAGTTTTGATCATATTTCCGAGAGGCCGAGCAGGGTTCTCTTTTTCTCAATCAGGGCAGCTTCGCTTGCTGTAAGTTGTCCTCTTGTCCCATCCCATATCTTCTCTGATTCCTTGATTTGCAGTCTCTTCTCGAAGTTAGGACCATCAAGAACAAGCGTCTCGTATTCTCCACCCTCACCCGATGGATTGATGCTCTTCTCTTGTTCCAGTCGCTGGAGATCCTTGAGACAATCAGCATCGATCATCCGCCCCAGCCAGGATTCATCCAGACCTTCAGCTGCAACCCCCACGATCATGACCTCGAACCCAGCTTGAACGATGTCCTCCATCACCCTCATCTGGTTCTTCCTCCACAAGGGACTGAAGACCTTGACATCGATTTCCTCCCCGATTCTGTTGAACCTGCTCCACTGGTAGTCCGAGGCAATGGCGCCCGTGATCAGGCCTTCTACGTCCAGCCCGCTCAAGACTCCCTTCAGGACCTCCAGCTCTTCTTCAGGCTCACCGCTCACTGCAGCCTGTTTCAGAGGTATCCCCATCGCTTCCGAGTGCAATCTCGTCAAGTGCGCATTGGGGACGTGGAACAGGTAAGAATCCTCTCCAGGCATCATCGAGACCAGATACTTCACGTTCCAGCCTTTCTGCTGAACAAGGTACACGGCGTATGTCGAGTCCTTGCCTCCGGAGAAGAGGGCGGCCACGTCCACGGGACCGAATCCCATTTCGCATTAATACCCTTTTATGCTTCGAAGAGGAGGTAGAGCGAGATCGCTGCCCTTGAGTCCTTCTTGAGACTGTCCCTTTCGTGCTCCATTGAAGGTTCGTCCTCAACGCTGGTGTCAGACCTCCCAGTCAAGGATTCTATATCTAGTATCCCAGAGTCGTCGACGCAGCTGAGCACTTCGGCGAGGGAGTATTCTTCTCCAAGAAGGCCGTTGAGGTCCCAGATCCTGACCTTCTGGACATAACCGTTCTGAGGCAACCCTATCCTCTTCCTGAGGTAGTGATCTCTCAGCTCCATCGCCCGCAGATAGCCCTTGAAGGTGAGGAAATAGACCTTCCTTCTCCTTCTCTCGTTCTCGACCCTGCCCAATCTGTTCTCTACGTAGCCTTTCTTCTTCAGCGAGGAGAGCGTGATCGATACATGACTCCTCCTGGTTCTCAATACCTCTGCTATGCCTACTTGGGTGATATCCTGAGGGTACTCGGCCCTGCGACCTTCCCGGATGTGGTTCAGCAGATGGACTAGAGCCCGCACGTTGGCGGAGGCTCCAATTTTCATTCTTTCCAGAACTATCCCTCCATTAGAGGGGCCTAGCAGATTGTTCCACACCCTGTGCCTGCCAGTGGCACTATTATATCTGTTGGAGGTCGTATTTATGTGATTTGGTGCAAATGGCGCATTCGCACATCGACCTGCCAACCATTTCGTGAAGCTAATTCTCTTCCTGATGGACTATATACCTTGCCCTCACATGTAAACGAATTCGCCTGTCCTCAATGACAAAAAGGTTTTCTGAATGGAATCCTTACTCGTCGCAGTGGGAGCATGTTGCTTGATGATCTTTCTACCAAGGAGTTCGAGGAGCGGGTCGATGGTGACACCGTCGTGATACTTCCTCTGGGCGTCATCGAGGAGCATGGTGAACATCTGCCTTTGAGCACAGATTCGCTCCAATGCGAGTACGTAGTTGAGGAGATTGCCAAGAGGACCAATGCTCTAATCGCACCGCCCATCAGGTACGGCGTCTGCAACACCACACGTAACTTCCCAGGAACCGTCAGCATCGGATTCGAAACGCTTCGAAGCCTTGTCTATGACGTCCTGTCCGAGTTCGCTCGGAACGGGATCAAGAACGTGGTGATAGTCTCTGGACACGCAGGCTCATCACATCTGGCGGCAGTCAAACTTGCAGCAAAGGACATTGTAGATGAAGAGGACATGAAGGTACTGGCACTCTCGGATTACGAGATAATCTACGACAAGGGAGTGGCCGGTAAGGATGAAGGACACTCAGGCTGGATAGAGACGTCTAGGATTATGGCGATCCGTCCCGACCTCATCAAGGGCGAGGGGAAGAAAGGCATCAATAAGATACCACGGTACATGGTCCTCAGGCATCCTGAAAAGCACTGGGAGGGGGTCACTGGCGACCCTTCGAAAGCGACCAAGGAGAAGGGCGAGGAGCTCAACGAGATGGTCATAGAGGAAATGGTGAGGATGATCGAGGACATGCGAAGGATGGAGGTTTGATCTTGAATCTCAAGCAGGTTGCTGGCGAGAAGGCCACTGAATATGTGCAGGACGGAATGGCTCTGGGTCTTGGGACCGGTTCCACCGTGCGGTATTTCGTGGAGAAGCTCGGAGGGTTGGTGGCCGAAGGTCTGGACGTTGTGGGAGTTCCGACCTCAAAGAGAACCGAAGAACTGGCAAGGAAGGTCGGTGTGCCCCTGTCCACACTCGAGAAGACCCCAGCGTTGGACCTGACCGTGGACGGCGCGGACGAGGTCGACCCCAACCTGAACCTGATCAAGGGCATGGGCGGCGCCCTGCTCAGGGAGAAGATGGTCGCTTCTTCATCCAGGGAGTTCATGGTGATTGTCGATGACTCAAAGGTGGTGGAGAAGCTCGGGACCAAGAGCCCCCTGCCGGTCGAGGTGACCCAATTCGGCTGGACCTCCGTCAATGAATGGATCGCAAAGCTGGGCAGTATACCCAATCGAAGGATCATCGAAGGGGAACCATATCTCACCGACAACCAGAACTACCTCCTCGAATGCGAGTTCAAAGGAATTGACGATCCATACAAGCTTGACGCTGACCTTCACAGGCTTCCAGGTGTGGTGGAGACCGGGCTCTTCCTGGATCTGACATGCAGGGTGATAATCGGTAAAGAATCCGGTGTGGAAGAACTCGAGAAATAGACTACTTCGGATGGCGCCTGATATCCCTTATCATCCGCTCTATCTCGGCCATCTTGGCCTTCGCATCCTTCTCCAATACGTCAACAATATCATCCAAGGAGAGCGACATTTTGTAGGCATGCACCGGTCTGCCTTTTCCCTCCTTCTTGATGTCCCTCTTCTCCACCCAGTTCCTGTTCCTGAGGTCCTGCATGGCGATGGAGACTTCGGGTTGCCTCAGACCGGTTGCCTTCTCTATCTCAACGGATGTGGTCTCCGTCTTCTTGGTCAAACACACGAGTGTTTTGGACACGTTCTTGGACAAGCCGGCCTTTATTAGGAGATTGATGAAAGTGTGGTCCTTTCCCACCAGTTTTGTCTCCTTGGGCATATTAATCTAAGTAGTAATTATTAATTTGAGTATATATATTTTTCCACCTGTTTGACTCGCTTGAAAATGAGAGAGCCAGTGTCCCTTCTGAGCAGCCATGATTCGTCAGTGACTTCATGCAAAATGAAGGCCAGAATCTCCGAGAAAACTCGATTTCCGCGCCCCAAATGCATCCGCAAAACCTAAATCCTAAATACCAGTTGGGACATTGGACTGGTCTGCGAGGCCATTTATGAAGATGCCACGTACGATAAAAGGATACTGCCCCTTCTGCGGGAAACACTCAGACCTGGACATCGAGAGGGTGAAGACCAAACCCCGGTCGGAGTTCAGGCGAGGGCAGAGGCGCTTCAGACGTGTTTCCGCGGGTTA
>JAUVGH010000010.1 GCA_030593885.1 Methanomassiliicoccales archaeon | reverse complement strand
GTAGTTCGTGATCGAGGAGTTTCCATCGAAAAGAGGTGCGTCCCATGTGAGGTCTATCAGACCGTTGCCGAAGGTAGCAAGAAGGTTCTGTGGCTCTGATGGAACTCTTGGGATTAGTATAGGTGTCGCATTGACCTCCGTGGAGTTGGGTCCTTCCCCTGCTATGTTTATCGCGGAGACATAGTAGAAGTAAGTTTGGCCATTAGTGAGACCTCCGTCAACGTAAGCCAGAACATTTCCGACTTCTTTCAGGAAAATCTCGCCACCTGATGTATTGCCTCTGTAGATGCGATAATTCGTGACCGGAGAGCCCCCATGAGAGGCAGGTGGACTCCATGACAATGAGACCTGTTTATTCTCGGCCGTCGCGTTAAGATTCTGTGGTTCGGACGGAACTGTCGGTAGAACGACAAGAGGATCCATGAGAGGATACCTGTCCTGGTTCATTCCTCCCGAGATGTTGTACGGAATGTCACCTATTCCGTCACTGCCTGGAAGATCCTGATTGACACCATTCTTGGTGTCATTTCCCGTATAGTCCGACCAGTAATTGCCTCCTGAAGGGTATCCGTCGTCCCAACGATTGGTGGGAGTGAGGGATCTTGCTTGTAGTACTCCGTTGTTCAAGAAGTTGTTGTGGTATATCATGTTGTTATCGGAGAACTGAAGAACGTATACTCCATATTGTCCATTGAAGGAAATAGTGTTGTTTATGATTCTGTTACCATCAGAATAGTCAAGGTACATACCGTCTTCAGCGTTTGTGGTGATGTTATTGTCCACTACTGTGTTACCAACGGAAGATGAAAGACGGATTCCAGAATTGTGATTCGAGAAGACCGTGTTGTTTATGATTGTGTTGCCGTTTCCGAAACCGACTTGGATTGCAGAATATACATTGCTGATACTCTGGTTTTCCACTATCACGCCATTACAGTTGCCAAGAATTACTTGGCCAGCACCCGGAAGCACTGTTCCACCAACTGCATTCTTATAATAGTAAACAGGTCTTCCGTCTATTGTGTTCGAAGACCGTATAGAATGAGTGTTCCAATGCTCGATTTGATTGCCTGAGAGGAAGATGCTGCTTCTTTCCATCGAGTTACCACTGATCTCGTGCCAACTGGAATCCTCAAGCCAGATACCGACGGTACTGTTGGAAATGTAATTGTCGGTGACCCAGATCCCCGAAGAGCTCGCAATGTAAGTATTCGTGTAACCATTGTTCAAAAAGTAGTTGTTGGACACTTCGCTGTCTGTTGAATTATAGAAACCCACGCCAAACACTGCATTATTGGAGATGTTATTCCCTTCGACGATGCTACGATCATCGTCATAAATGTCAACACCGCCATAGTTACCTGAGATGTTGTTGTTGGAGATTGTATTGCCTTGGGAATCAAATATTACCACTCCACCGTCATCGTTCTTCGAAATGATATTGTTGGTAATGGTACTGTATGGTGAACGACCAGATCCAAGCCCGTAATCATTGCCTGAGATATTGTTATTGGAAATTGTTGTGTAGGCTGAATCAGCTAGACTAATCCCCCAACTACCGTTGGTGACGGAGAAGCCCGACATAGTCACCAGACCTGTCTCTATGAGGACTACCATAGAAATCCCTGCACCGTCAATAATGGTTGTATTCCTGTGTTCTCCCAATAACCTCAACGACTTACTGACCACGATACTCTCGACGTATGTCCCACTGAAGACAAGAATCGTATCATCAACATTGGCAGCATCTAGGGCGCTCTGAATGGTGGTGTAGTTACCAGGTCCTCCACCTCCAACATATCTGATGGTTGCCTCTGCGTTCTCAGGAATGACCGATAGTGTGGCAGAGAAAGCACTCACAGTCACGAGAAACATGACAGCAAGACTGCCCTTCTTGGATTCCATATCTCAAGCATCCTCATAATTGAAGTCACATTCATAGTTATAATGGTATTCCCATCGAATTCAGAAGGCCAACCTAGGGTTCGCAATCGATCAAAAAAGAAAAGAACAGGACCCGTCTCCCGAGCCCTTTTGTCGAGGAATTCCAGACATTTCCTATCCGATCAGACAAGATCCGACCGACTGAAGGGGGCTTACGGCGGTGACCTGGCACCCTTCCGAATCCCCTGGGAAAAAGCAGTCACTCATCGTCCTTCAGCTTGTCTTCTATTACCTCAACGAATTCTGAAGCTCTTCGTAGCGACTCCTCGGCATCTTCACGTGACACTTCCCTGACCTCTAGACCATACAGTGCCTCATGGCGATCAATGCGCATGGAATCGAGCCAGCTCAAATGATTGACTCCAAGAATGTGGTTCTTCACATAATGTTCGTTCAAGTATTCAATCACACATACATGGCTCCGCTCAAAGATACCGTCCTTGAAAAGCAAAGCCCTTGCGGCATGAAACATCCCCGTGTAACAGAACAGTGTTGATTCCATATGGAACTCCTTGTCCATCAACCTCTTCGCTCTATCCAGATCCAACCGTGCGATCTCCACGGCCCTCCTGGCCTTGAGCGGGTCGGGACGGCGCCTTCTCAGCAGACCCTTCTCAAAACAATCCTCAAGTCTCATTCAACCACCGGCCGGGTCCCATACAGTACGATGCCCTCGGTAATGATGTCCAGATAGAAAGCCCTATTCTTCTTGGCCTGCTTGGTCCAACTCGCCCCGCTGAAGTTCATGATGTTGACGTCAATGCCCAGTCTCTTCTCAATGTCGTTCGCTTCCACTTCTTTGACGGTTGAGATGATCAGAAGGTCAAGATCACTGTGCTGGTCGTTCTCACCCTTCGCGTAGCTCCCGTAGAGGACTATCGAGCTGGTTCCGGGAACATTCTTGACAAGAGATTCAGTCACCGAGTTCTTTTCCAGCCAAGAAAGGTTGTAGGCTATCTTCGCGAAACGAAATGCCTGGCTGTCCACATTGGCGCGGTACAGGATCTGGTTTTTGACTTCCTCCCTCACTATCAGATCATCTCCCACAAGGGCGTCGAGAGAGCGTTTGAGGGTCATGGGGCTCATGTTCAACAGACGTGCCATCTCCCTCAAATAGAACGTCTCGTTCGGAGAAGAGAAGAAATGTCTGAGTACTTTCAACTGTGTAATTCTCTGATACAAGTGTATCATATATTGGCACATGTGTACCAGAATATATAACGCTTTTGCCCGGACGGCTCTGAGGCGTGAAGCGAGGATTCTTCTGGCACTCCAGGCAAAAGAGAACAACAGACCCCTTCTGCAGAGCCCCTTGTCCCGAGGAATTCCAGACATTTCCTATCCGATTAGACAGAATCCGACCGACCGAAGGGGGCTTACGGCGGTGACCTGGCACCCTTTTTATACCTATCTGGCTATGCGTTTTCAATCGACATTTCATCGAAGGATTCCGGACATTTCCTATCCGATTCGCAAAAACCTTGTCAGGAGATCGGAAGAGCCTAGACATCCCAGGCGGGGTAATGGGGAACTCATGATGTCACTTATCTGTCTTTATCGGAAGAGTATTTGGATTCTTGACCATCATACGGGTCAATATTCGGTCAGCAAATTCAGGTTTCACTCGCAAGGGAATTGACTCCTCCTCCCTGGTGACTATCATCTTGATTCCTCTTCCCTCCTTCCGCGAGACGCATCTGGATATGTCGGTCCAGAGTATATGGCGGACCTTCTGTCGACCATGCTTGTATTTCAGAACGACGCCATCCTTTTCAAGAACAATGAAATGGGGGAAAGCACGATGGACAATAGACATTAACACTAGATAAGCTACAACTACCAACATCACAAACACTACCATACTAATCGGAGAAGGATTGACAAAGGAGGAGAACAGCCCGAGCGAGATACCTGCCAATATCACCAAAAGTAGAGAGATTCCTTCATGAAATTGGACTTCGTGCCATTCAACCTCGTCGGAAATCCCCTCTGTCCCATCGTCCTTGACTCCAAGCTCACTGCTGCAAACCTCACAGAAGACATTCTCTCCAGATATTCGCCCGCCGCATTTCCTGCATTTCATGTAGATGGTTTGTCTACTAACATTGACACCTATCTCACCGAGACTTCCGAGGAATTGATCAACTGAAGTGAGAAGGTTCTTGTTGATATGTCTCACTGAGCCCTTCCCAGTCGGTTTTGACAATACAACCGAAATGTGGTCCTCTTCTGGATTCCTGCTGACTTCCTTGATATCCCTAGCTCCAAACACCTCTCCTCGAATCAAAACATCTGTTCCTCTGATAGAGAATCCTTTCCAAGCGTTCCACGCCTCCGACCACCATTCCACGGAGTATACGGTCAAGAGAGCGATTATGACCCAGATCAGACAGACTTCTGTCCAGATAGATACAGGAATGCCAATCCCAGAAACGTAGTTGGGGAGAAGAGCGACTACCGAGACAACAACTAATATGACTACAATAGATGTAAACAGAATCGGTCTTAGCATCATCAAACGCAACCCACGTCTGGATGTGAAGCTCTTCACCTTCAAGTCTTTCTCCAAACCTGACAGTTGAATACTCTCCTTGATTGCACCCTACCAGTTCTTGCCTAATCATTCGAATGGTTAGGCATGATATGAAGATTCCTCTCGAACCACTAAGAGTCGTTGTTGGAGCGCAACGGATAGTGCAAGAAAAAGAGAAGAATAGGGCCCTTCCACAGAGCCCCTTGTCCCGAGGAATTCCAGACATTTCCTATCCGATCAGACAAGATCCGCGACCTAAGGGGGCTTATGGCGGTGATCTAGGCCCCCTCATTCTCCTGTGGTGATTCGTCAAGGTCGAGGTTTCGCATACTGGCTTTACTTCTCCCCGCTAGAGTTAAATACTCCAATATCGTTGAATATTCTAGTGTGAGGGAAATGTCGACAAATGGTGTTAGACCCCCTGAGCAGCAACCCATCTATCATCAGCAGTATCCTCAGTACCCGTACCCACCGCCTTACTTCAGTCCTTTTCCGCCGCCCAAGAAAGATAAGACCGCCGCCATTGTGGCCGTGGTCGTTATGCTGGCGATTGCCGTCGCTGTCTTGCCGATGTTCATGTCCTATTTCATGTTCAATATGGGAGATGATGTGTACTTCGATGACTACGAGGTTCCAATGGCCTTTGATTCATCTGTGGAGGTCGAAGGCCCCACGAAGGCGAAGGTCCAACTGACCAATTTCAGCCGTGATCCAGCTGCGACCGAGTTCGAGGTGATCGTGAGAAGGGACGGAACATCCGAGGGCACGTATCAGTTCACAAACGACCACGACTGTGACCTCATCTTGGTGAGAGGACAGGACGTCGGAAGTCTTTCCTACAGGGATATGAACAATAACTTCGAACTGGACCCTGGCGATGAGATATCGATGACCGATCTGACGCCCGACTCGTACTATGAGGTCATTATCATCTACCTTCCGACCGGATATGATTCCACTTACGCTGGTTTTTGGACGCCAGAGACGTGACCCGATACCTAGCTAGAACCCACCGACAGCCTCAGGCACAGGCATGGCGGTGGTGTCGAGCGTCCTGTCGTTGTCTTCATAGACCACACGGACTCTCAGCCGACCTCTTCTTGGGGCCCAAGTCCACCTTTGTATTCGACTCCTGAATCTCTGTGGAGCTACTCTTCTTCTCCACCCGACTCTCCAATATCGTATTCCTCAACAGAGTCCTCTTCAGCATCCGTTTCCGGAGCCTCATCTTCGACCGGTTTCCTCCGCTTCATGAGAAACATTGCAGCGATTGCAATGACAATCACAATGACAACGATCGAAAGGATCAAGATCAGGTCAAGGGGCTGGGAGTCGGGCTCATCGGATACGGGTTGAGAGGACCATTCCACGTAGATGAGTTTGGGCTCATTCATGACAAGTGAAGTACTGGCAGAGTTTGGCTCAGCGACCGTCCCCACCCAGTTCTCAAAGGTGTAGATGGTGTCGAGTATTGTCACCGATTGACTGACAACGACTTCCGCTGTAGACCCGTCCTCGTACCATCCCGCGCCGAGTGGGGTTCCAATACTGTCGGCTCCGTGCACCGAGACTATGGTAAGTGAGTATTCTGTGATCCAAGTCGCGGTTTCGGCGATAGGGGAAGTCACGGTCAAGGTGGCCTCATTATCGGGTCCTTCGTATCCATTCAAGCTCGTCCAGCCGCTAAAGCGGTATCTCGTATCTGTGTCCTCAACAAGATTCTCGATAGCTAGGTCGTAGGTTCCACCACCGATCACCCATTCGGGAGCGGGCTCGGTCCCATGTCCGCCATTGTCAACGGTGACGAGGTACTCGGTATGCCAGGTGGCAGTTACGGTAAGCGGAGCCGTCATGGTCGTACCATTCATCCCTCCTGTCCAAGCGTCGAACACGACCTTCTCGTCATTACCAGACGATATCAAAACCTCATCATCCACCCAGAAAATTGCAGATGTGGCTTCCGCGAACCAGAACTCGCTGGAGCTTTGCTGCCCTGCCTCGCCGCTTGCTGAGGGCGTTCCATGGGCCGTCACGATTGTCAGTAGGTATTGGGTCTCCCAAACTGCTGTCTCGGTGATTGGTCCAGTTACCGTAAGTGTTACTTGCCTGTTGGTTCCTTGATAACCTCCGTTCCCGGTGTCGGCAGTTGTCCAGCTTGAGAAGTAATGTCTGGACTCTCCGAAGATCAAGAACTCCTCGATTGTGAGGGCGTAAGATTCTCCTTCCACAACCCATGTGGAAGGTGGAGTTGTCCCGTGGCTGCTAACAAGCGTGACCAAGTGCTCCAGATGCCAAGATGCAGTGACTATGACAGGTGAGTTCATAGTCGTTCCATTCGTGCCTCCGACCCAACTATCAAACACGGCCTTCGAATCCTGACCTGGTGTTAGGAAAACCTCAGTCTCCACAAAGAAGAATGCGACATCGCCCATGTCATACCAATACTCGGTGGGGCCCTGTTGTTCGTGCCAGCCGGTGGCGATGGGCATCCCATAGGCAGAGACGAAGCTCAGCATGTATTGGTCAATCCACACTACTGTCTGAGTTATCGGTCCGCTCATTGTAATGTCCGGATCGATCTGTGGGCCCGTGTAGCCGCCCAGATCTCCGCTTGACCATCCATCGAACCGCCATCTATGGTCCGCAGTGTCAGGCACCGTATCGTCCGTTGCGATGGTCACTGAAGTACCCATGTCGAAGTAGAGACCGTCCGTGACAGGGTCGCCAGTCGGTGTGGTCATCGGAGTGCCGTGCGGGTCGACGAATGTCAGCTTGTACTGCGTCCCGAAGTTGGCAACATAGGCCAATCCGGGTGTGTTGACGTTGATCATTCTGCTCCTTAGCATGGAATCGTCCCAATCGCCAAACTTATACCTCATTCCGCTGGGTGGGTTCTGACCAGGCTGGAACTCGTTGGTGTCCAAGGCCATCATGGTATCCGCGGGCCACCAAACCCCCGCCGGGGTTGGATACGTTGTCACACCAACTATTACATCGAGGTTCGATCCGACGCCGTCCAGAGTGGTGTAGATGTAGACCCTGTACTCCTTGTCGAAGTCGACCTGGATGATCGATGGTGCAAGGCAGTTGATGTTGTGCATCTTCGCTCCCATGTCGCTCCAACTGTTGAAGATATACCGTGTATCAACGAACGTCTGCGGATCTGGCGCGTTCACGATGTGCGACGAGCCATCATCACACCAGAAGACATAGGGCAGCATTAGGGGGGATCCGTCCAATTCGATCGTGGTACCGGGGGAGTTGGACTGGAATGTGATTTTGTGCTGGAAACCATAGTTGGCAGCGAGAGAATCATCGCTCACATTCGCCCAATAAAAACAAACCCTGGGACAGAAATTGGACCAAACAGTGAAGTTATACCTATTATTGGCCCCTATAGGAATACTGCCTAGCGCTTCAATAACATGCATTGAAGAATCATTGAACCAGATCTGCAGAGGTGTCGCGTACGTCTGCCCGTCCACGATTACGTTGAAACCAGAAGGGCCGGTCGTTATGTTCACGGAACGCTGCAAGATGTAATTAGCTACGATAGTCTCTGGGCCGGTACAGTTGAGTTGATGAATCTGGCTCCCGCCATCGCTCCAGTTGCTCCAAGCATACCGTTCACCCAGAGTGCCTGGATATTGAAGTGAGGTCGCCTCCAGCAAGAGGCTGGTGTTTTCAGGACACCAGAATGTGTACGGGGCCGTGTAGTCGGTACCGTTGACCTTGACCTTCAGACCGGTCGGATTTGTGTCTATTGTCATCTGGTAATCTGCCAAGAAGGATGCAGTGAAGCTGGCCCAGGGTGCGATTACGAAGACGTTATGAGATTGTGGGCCAGAATCGGACCAATCGCTCCAAACATACCTGCTCGTAGGTCCTCCCTGCGGACTGGGTGTATTTATGGTATACATCTCCGAGTCGTTGAACCAGGTTGTGTGCGGAGCGCCATAGTTGTTTCCGTTCACCTGAATCGTAAGCCCGGTCGGAATGGTGTCTATGGTTACGCTCCATTGAAGCATCCAATATACAATAATCGTCTTTGGACCATCCATATAGACGCAGTCAACGCATGGGTTATCCATGCCAGTGAAGTCCCCTGACCATCCCATGAATATGTATTGCCCGCCAGGTGGGGCTGCGGGAGGAGAGGCCGAAAGGTTGATCCAAGTATATGCCTGCCGCCAACCAGTCGGGGGATTAGTGGTGCCTCCCATCATCTCCAACCAGAACTCCAGATCATATTGTGCAGTAATATTGAAACTTGAATCAGACACGGTGACGGTGGCGGGATTCACTAACTGGCCATCATCCCAGTGACTGAAAGAATATCGAGTGTCCGCAGGAATCTCATAGCTGCTTTGAGCCTCAACATCATGGCTTGAGCCGTCGCCCCACAAGTAGTAGGCGGAAGAGCTATGCCATGAATCGCCTACCTCACGGACCTGCAACCCCGGTTGGGACTGGTCTGTGCGAATCCCATACCATCGGTTGGTCTCGAAGGTCTGGAAGTAGATATCATCCGAGCCCCTTGTATCGTGCCAGGCAATATACGGTCTGCCTTTGTCGGAGATCACGTCCGGAGAGTGCCAAGCATCCATTACAGTACTGGAGCCTGGGTCATTTACCTTCATTGGCCCCGTAAGCCACTCGAAGCCGCCGTCGGGTGAGAACCTGTAGTTGATATCCGTTCCATTCAACCATGAGAAATGAAGTTCGCCGTCTTCCTGGTAGAAGGAGGGGTATTTCTGATTCTTCGTCTCCGTGAGGTCGTAGGCAATGTAACCAATACCGTCTTCGCATGGGTACCAATTTGCTCCTCCAACCTTGCCGAAATCAGGTGTCCACAGGCAGTAAATTAGGCTTGTGGACAAGGGGGCTATGCCAGGATTGTAGACTTCCTGGGCCAGGGTAACTCGCTGGCCGAAGGCTTCAACGGTAGGACTTGTGAGGGCCAGATTCTCGATTCCAGTGATAAACAAGAATGAGTCCCAACTATCAGACAGAAAATCATTGGTCAATGTGCCATGAGCCATCACGGTGTCGTGGAACCAATTGCCGGGATCGGGGTCAGATTTGTCATAAACGTCCATAACGACGAAGATCTCATCGTCATCCATTATTGACACCCTGGGTTGATACACCCATGCACCGGGCCACATATTCCAATAATACATCGTCCATGACATCCCATCCAACGTGTACAGAATGCGCCAGTTGTCTCTGCCGTCGATTGGGCTTAAATCCTCTGAAACAATGACCACGAAATCGCCGCGGACGTCCACGTATGGGCATCTCACATCCTCCCACCAGGTTTCCCCGCCCCCGAAATCCTCTATCGACCACGTATCACCGTCCAGGGACCAGGCGAATTCAAAAGTTGGATTGCTGTACCAAGCATAAAGAATGTCTGAACCGAAATTCGGGCTGTAATCTCCCGCGATGGAAGGACAAGATTCGTCCTCGGCAGCATCCACGGCAATGTCCCTCTTTGCCCATGTCGAGCCCCCATCGGTCGACTTGGAAACGTATACGTCCCTGAGACCGGTTCCAATGTCATGATCGTACGCAGCGTACAGGGTCCCATTTGAAGTCTTGGCCAGGCTGACGTTCTTCTCGCTGTTCACAATATCATTGTAAACGAGAACGTCGTTCGGAAGGAAAGGTGCGTCCATTGGCTCTGGATCTATTGTACCCGCTGGAGACGGGTCATCTTCACCGATCTTGCCAGAAAGGTCTGGGAATCGGGCACTTTTCAGTCCGTTGACGGGCACTGCATTCATCTTGAGGTCGCCCCTGATCGATCTCTGATTCTCCTTCAAAGATGAATCGACACCAGGAATCTGAGATGTTAATGAGGTCTGGCCAACAGTGAAGTATACTCCATCATCAGTGGCCTCAATTACCTTCTCATCGCCGGGATTGCTGGTGGCATTCACACTCACTGGGACCGTAGCAAGGACAGAAAAGAAGGCACTCGACAGAAGTAGAACTGACACGACGCAACTCAAACGCTTAGTGTTCATAGCTAAGACACCCCACTTCTTAAGCAGGCTATCAGTTTATAATTGTTATTGTTCAGTCTTGAAATCAGTAGTCATCTCAGTGTACTGGACCTGAGATTCCCAGAAGTACTGGGTAAGGAAAAATGAAAGCGTCTACTCCCCCAAGAAAGTCTTCGCAAAGAAAAAGAGGTTCGCAGGCCTTTCCGCCAGCCTCCTCATGTAATAAGGGTACCAGTGCGTCCCAAATGGAATGTATGCCCTCATCTGATAGCCCTCTTTGACGAGCTCCTTCTGCAGGTTGGTCCTGATCCCGTAAAGCATCTGGAACTCGAACTCCTCCTTGCCCACTCCATTCTCCCTCACGAAGTCCTTGGTCCAGTCGATGATCTTGTCATCATGCGTCGCAACGCCGACGTATACACCGTTCTTCCTCGCGCGCTCTCCCAGCAGCTTCTCCAACAGTTTGATGAAGTTCTGGTCCACCTGGGCCTTCTTGGAAAAGGCAATGTCGCTCGGCTCTTTGTACGCCCCCTTACATATCCTGAGGCCGTAACCGTTCTCTATGGCGTCCTCCACGTCCTTCTCGGTCCGATAGAGATAGGTCTGCAGGACCGTGCCCAGGTTGGGATGCGTCTTCCGAATGGATTTGAAAACGTCCAGCGTCTTCTGGGTGAAGGATGAGTCCTCCATGTCCATTCTCACGTGGTTGCCGTATTCGGCGGCCTTCTTGACGATCCTCTCCACATTCTCCCGACAGAGCTCGTTGCTGATCCCCAGCCCCAGCTGGGTGGGTTTCACCGATATGTTGGAATCGATACCTTTCGCCGCGATCTCTTCCAGTATCTGAACGTAAACATCCGCCATCTTCCTGGCGAGCGACTCGTCCTCGACGCTCTCCCCGAGGTGGTCTATCCCCGCCATGATCCCCACTTCGTTCAGTTCCTTCGCGGTGGTGATGGCGTCCTCCAGTCTCTCACCCGGGACAAAACGTCTAGCGGCTCTCTTGGACATCTCAAAACGCATGATCGTCCTTTCGACGAACCGGTTCTCGGAAAGCAACAGAAGAGTGCTCTTTAGCGTGCCCTGCCCCCTGGTCGAATCTGAAAGACCCCCGATTTATAAAAATGTAACAGTGGACGACCGTACGCTACATCCAAACAGAAACTATTTTGGTCGGGAGAGGAGATAGGGAGAACGTAAGCGACCTTTCGGTGAGAAGAGATGGAAGAGGCTCTGCCCGTTGACCAGTTGATGAGAAAGCTCTCGAGCAAGTACAACAGCGACCCGGCTGACTGGACGGTCCTGATCGGAGAGCCGAAAGGGACGCATAACGACATCTTCATATCGACCGGGAAGGAACTCTGGCAGGTGAAGGTCGATTCGCTCTACAGAAGCAAGCCGATAGGTCTGGGAATGAAGGTCGGTGGGGAGGAAGAGGCCTCGAAGGTGATCCGTGAAGAGGAACCCAAGTACGGGTTGAGACCGATCCCGGAGAACATGATAAGGAAGTTCATCGACGGGACAATAGGGTACGAGGACATGGTCCCGATAGTGGACAAGGTCTTGAAGTCCAAGCCGAGACGGGTGGCGGACATAGAATCGTCTGCGATGCTGCAGGGACCGGTGCAGTTCGGCAGCCCGACGGAGCTCTCCGGTAAGCAGAGGGAACTGAACCTCAAGCTGAAGAGAAGTCTGGACAGGTTGCTTTTTGAGAAGGGTATAGGGAAGGAGTACGCTTAGAGGCGTACTGCGGGAACGCTCTCGCAAAAGATTGAAGTAAGTAACAGCGGCTTCTGGCATTTGAATAGGAAGGAGGAATGAAGAAATGAAGATCGCACATGTTTCGGACCTGCATCTGACAAGCATGAACTTCGTGGAGGAATGGGGGGAGAACGTGATCAAGATACTGGATTCGGAGAACCCGGACATAGTTGTCATCACCGGAGACTTCACGACCGAGGCCTTCATCCACGAATGGGATGTGGTGAAGGAGTATGTGGATAGGATAGACTGCAAGAACCTGATAATGGTCCCCGGGAACCACGACGCCAGGAACGAGGGGTACAAGATATTCGAAGAGATGTTCGGGACCAGGTTTCCCTGCTACAAGGATGACAAGGTCGTGATATTGGGACTGGATTCAACTGTCCCTGATCTGGACGACGGACACGTGGGCAGAGAGAACTACGCAATGATAGAGAAGAAGCTCTCGGTCGAGAACAAGATGAAGATCCTTGCTCTGCACCACCATCTGATCGCAATTCCAGGAACTGGAAGGGAGAGGAACATCGCGGTGGACGCCGGACACGTTCTTAGGCTGATCACGGAGCTGGATGTGGACTTCGTCTTCTCGGGGCACAAGCATCTGCCCTGGGTGTGGAAGCTGGAGAACACGCATTTTGTCACGGCAGGGACGGCCTCATCTCAAAGGTTGAAGGGAAGATCGCATCCTTCCTTCAACATAATGAATGTGGAAGATGGAGAAATTGTTCTGGACGAGATCAACGTTGCGGACAGCAACAGGGAAGAGATACTGAGGGTTGAGAGGAGCTTCTAGGAGAGTATCCAGCAACCGTGCTATGAGTTAGCACAACATTCTTATATCTGCAAAAAGATAGATTCTCTGGTGGCTTAGGACTGGCCCTCGCTCCTAAGAGAAACAAAGCGAGGTTCGTGTATGCGGAGGACACTCAATGGGCATAGAGGAGGGAGAATCCAGAAGAGCATATAATCAAAGTGATCAAGCCTCAAAAGCCATCTCAATATCGATAGTTATCATCCTGGCCACGATGACGACCCTGTCGGGGTCCCTTTTTCTGCCGACGGCGCAAGCTGCAGGGCTTGCTTTGAGCGTGGGTAACGTGGACTTCAGTGTGAACGACTTTGGCGTCATCACCAACGACATCGCTTGGAACTGGGTGACCCAGAGCCACTTCGTCTACAAGAGCTTCCTGACCATCTACCACAGCGCCTATCCTTCGGGGGGAGGAAGCACGGAGGTCGCGAACGGGTACGGTTCTGGAACGGGAGATTTTACCATTGACGAGCCCAACATCTACATTGAGAACGGCGCCGTCCAGGAGACGTACGCCTCATTCAGGCAGACAGGAGTGACCAGGGTCTCCAACGATCTCAAGATCTATCAGAGGGCTTACACTGAGCAGGACCAGGATTGGGCAATAATCATGTGGGAAATAGAGAACATCTACGGGCAGGACATCCTCGATCTGAGGGTCGGGATGAACTTCCGGCTGAGGATCGCCGACACTCCGGGAGATGACATTGACTACTGGGACGCCGGTCTTGCAACTTACTCTATACTGGATGTCACCACAGGAACCACTTTGATGGGTCTTGCCTCGGCCGAGCCCAATTTGCCCCTGAACCACTACTACGGAGGCGCGGCCGGAAAACAGGGTGCGGTGGATCCAACTTCTGACAAGTCGCTCTACGCCTCTCTGATGACCAACCAGGTGGTCGCAGTGCCAGAGGAGATAACTTGCATGGTCGGATGGGAGGTTGGGACACTGCCGATGGGGTCCAGCGTCTCTTTGCCGCTCGTCATCGCCTTTGGAGGCAACTACCCCTTGGCTGGAGTCATCGATGCCAAGAACTTCCTGATCGATAGGACCACCAAATTGTCGATAACCGAGGTTCAGGACACGGGTTCGGTGGGCAACGGCAAGGTCGAGATGATGAACCATGGGCTGCGAACGGTCTCTGACTCAGAAATCTATCTGACTCCGGATGGTATAACTCAATGGGGGTCAGGGACCTGGAGCCAGACGACGATCTCGCCAGGAGATTATTCGGTATATTCTCTGGGACCTGGGGAGTCGTTCCAGAACTCTGAGGGCGGTGCAGTCTCGCTGCACTATTCCACGGGCATAGAGTTTGACTCGGTCTCGTTCGGGCAAGCGGGAAGGGCACCGGACCCACTGACAGATGAGAGCGTCTGCAGGTATTGGAACGGAACGGGATACACGGATTCATGGGTAAGGGACCAAACGCCCACGTTCGGATCACAGAATGATTGCGCCGGAAGGCTGGAGCCTCCCCCTATCGTCTTGAATGAGGTGTATTTCAACGCCAACATACCCAATGAGAGGTTCATAGAGCTGTTCTATCCCGGAACAGCATCGATCAGCACCAACGGATGGAAGCTGGTCGTGGATTCAGAGTACGTCCTGCCGGCTGTGACCTTGGACACGAACAAGAGGTTGCTGGTTCTCAGGGGAATGGGTTTTCCATCGGGTTTTGACATGGACGACGGAACGGTGAACGGCGACAACGTCTACCTGTACGACCCGCTGGACAGGCTTGTGGACATGGTCGGTTGGTCGTCCGCACACAACAAGGGCGAATCCATGACGAGAGTGGCCGATACCACAAAATGGGACTACGACGGCTTCGACGATGCGTCCTCGATACAGGCCGGCTGGACCTTCGGAACGATACCGTCCCTTGACTTGGACTTGTTCATCACTGAGATACAGGACCTTGACACCGTCGGAAGCGAGAAGATAGAGATATTCAACTACGGGGACTTCCTGCTCATGTCTTCAGAGATATACCTCTCTCCGGATGGGGTCGCTAAGTGGACAACGGGGACCTGGAGCAAGACGACCTTCTCCCCCGGAGAGTATTCATTCTACACGGTTGGCCCTGGAGAGGGTTTCGCGAGCGAAGAAGGAGGGACGGTCAGCTTACATTATTCATCGGGCTACGAACTGGACTCGGTCTCGTTCGGGCAAATGGGCCCTGTACCGGACCCCTTGAAGGATGAGAGCGTCTCCCGATATTGGGACGGTGCGGCCTATCAGAGCGAATGGGTGAGGGATCCGACCCCGACCTTCGGCGTGCAGAACGACCGCATGGGACTGCATCCCGGACCTCAGGTCGTTCTGAAGGAAGTGCACTTCAACGCCAATTCTCTCAATGACAGGTTCATAGAGCTCTACTACAAGGGCGGCGGAACAATCAACACCAACGGATGGAAGCTGGTGGTCGATTCGGAGTTGATCATGACGGCCGTGGATATGGATGTTGACAAGAATCACTTCGTCCTGAGAGGTGAGGATTTCCCGACGGATTTCGGCATGGACGATGGAACGGTGAGTGGAGACAACGTCTACCTTTACGACGACTTGGGAAGGCTGGTGGACATGGTGGGATGGTCATCGGCACATACACAGGACAGGTCCGTGGCAAGAGTGCAGGACCAGGTCTTATGGGGATACGATGGTTTCGACGATGTGTCCTCGACCGCGGCCGGATGGTCTTTCGATTCCACTCTCACACCGGAAACGGCGAGGATGTGGCAGGATGAATCGAAGTGGGGGAGTGTTGGTCAGATAGTCGAATATAACGTCACTCTCAACTACTCTGGGAGCAGCGCTGACGTCTTTGATATCACTTACACGACAACCTTGGGCTGGCAGGTCGATCTTCTTGACGGTTTGGGCAACCCGATCGTCGACCATGACAGCGACGGCGTTCCAGACAGCGACGCCATGTTGTGGGGAGACGTGTTCCAACTCAAGGTCCATGTTCACATACCGCCGGACCCAGGAACGGGAACTGTAGAGGTAGTTCGTGCTTATGCCGTATCTTCTTTGAACGCTAATGTGAAGGGCAGGGTCGTTCTCAGAACGACTGCGGTGGTCCCTCCATTCCTGGTCCTGAACAAAACGGCAGATCCGGACACGATCTGGATCGAGAATTCGCCCCTGCTTCCTCAGGAGACTACCATCAAGCTCAACGTAACCGGGAGAGGCATTCCTCTGGTATCTGGGATGCCGCAGGACACCGTCTTTGTGATCGACAACTCCGGAAGCATGAGCGGCAACGACCCGAGCTACCAGCGATTGGTTGCTGCCAAGAACTACGTGGACATGATGATACTGCCTGACAGGGCGGCGACCGTGAGGTTCACAAGTACCGCGTTGCTGGTGAACGGGCACCATCTTACCTCCGACTACGCTCAGGTCAAGGCCGACATAGACTCGTTCCCAGGTTCGGGGGGAGGGACGAACATTGGTGCAGGCATCTCGGTGGCAAATGACGAGCTTATATCATATGGAGACCCGGACCACCTTCACATCCAGATCCTGATAACCGATGGGAGAGCCAACAACGCCGCGGCGCTTCAAGAGGCCCAGAGAGCAGCGGACAACGGGATAATCATCTTCACCATCGGCCTTGGCAACAACACCGACGGTGCACTGCTGAGCCAGATAGCTAGCTTGACGGGAGGAGAATACCTTCCGGCCCCGACCGCTGACGCATTGAACGACATCTACATCAAGATCTTCAGGCAGGTCATGAACGTGGCTGGAAGGAAGGTGGAGGCCCCAACAGGAATGAACCCGATGATAAGGGACGCGCTGCCGCCATACATCCACTACGTTCCGGGGTCCTTCCAGGATGAGAGTGCGAATCCCCTACCGCCAGATGTGGTCACCGTGAACCCCGACGGCAGCACCATACTCGATTGGGATGTTGATGTGATACTGATCAACCAGTCCTGGAATGTGCAATACATGGTGACATCATCGAAAGAGGGTTTGGTCCTCGTGGGCATCCATCCCGATGCCAGGGTCAACTACACCAAGTGGGACAATTCGAGCGCGACGGTCTTTTTTCCTGATGTCCTGGTGAACGTCTTGGTCCCGGAGCCGGTGGATCCTCCCATCTTAGGCATCGATGCGGACCAGAACGATGTGCGTCTGTCGTGGACGATACCAGGACCGAACATCAGTAATTACCTGATCTACAGGTCTCCCGACCAGAGAGGGTTCGATTTCTCCCAGTCTTTCTACAGCACCTTAGGTGATGTGAATCCTCAGCGAACGGACTGGACGGATCTAGGTGCCGCAAATCCCAACCCCAGGGAATACTACTACTCGGTGAGAGCCGTCAACAACCTGGGCATCAAGAGCATCACCAGCAACACGGTCGGGAAGTGGACCAGAGGTTTCGAACCGGGCTTGAACGCCTTTTCCCTGCCCCTGGAACCGATCGTGAAACACGACATTGGATGGTATGCCAGTTCCATACCGAACGCGGAGCACATAGATTGGATGGACGCCAGCGACACTTGGATCAGGCACATCAGGGGAGGTCCCGTCGTTCGATCTGGCATGCTTGGTATGAGGGAAGGATTCCAGATCTTCCTTTCGGCGCCTTCGAACTTCACATTCGTGGGGAGTCCGGCTTCCATGATCAAATACCATGAGGGAGTGGGGGAGAGCCTCAACTTCAGAAGAGGACTGACGGCAACGGTAATCCAGAACAACGTCAAGCTGTACTGGAGAGCTGCAATCGGGAGCACTGGCTACGTGGTCTACAGGTCGGAAGGCAGAATGGACTTCCACCAGATGGCCCTCACGCCCATCATCACGCTGGGTCCCAATGCAACAGACTGGATAGACGTTGGCGTGATGTCCCTGGCCTCGGAATGGTACTACATGGTGATCCCCCTGACAGCCGGCGGGAACGAGGGAGGCAGTACCTTCAGCATAGGAGTAATCTCAGTGGAGTATCAGGCCGGGCATAACGCGATGGGGCTTCCTTTGGAACCTATTGCTGTCTGGACGCTGGACTTCTACTGTGAGATAATGATGTCCGTTACGGGGATGGCCTATATTGTCGTGGGCGTGTGGAAATTCCATGCGACCGAAATGCCTGCGGGGATATACGATCCGTTCATTGAGCAGGGAGAAGCGTATCAGATATCTGTGGAAGGTCAACCGTCGAGGTACGTCTACGTCGGATACTAGTTGTTCGTAATGGTCTAGGTGGAGTTTTGGGAGACTTCAATCCAGTAACCGTGGCCTGCCTGAAGGAAGTCAGAATCTTGGAGCGATTTTAGGAAATACGGGGAAGATATGGCATCGAAGCCTTCAATCCTTTTCCGGGGGAAGTTCTCTGAGGCTGCTGGTCCATGAATCTTTCCCGACAGGTGACAGAGTAGAGGGCATCCAATTGGAAGTGCCTCGCTTCATCGGAGGTGCCTTCGAAATATTATCTGAATTCTAAGTCAGAAAGGGTGCTTTTTGGTGTCAGGGGAACCCTGCCAGGCAGAATTACTCTAATGATGTCATGCAGTTCGAAAGTCTCTCCGTCCATCCATTGACCGGTGATCTTGATATCCACAGCCTCCGAAATCGGTAGGATGGCTTGAACTGCTGCACGATTGAACTTGGCCATTAGAGTTATGTTATTCTGCACTTCCCACCGTTCAGGTGAAAGGACATCATTCAGGAGCAGTGATGAAGCGTCGATTTCGTCTGCGTTCGCACCGTCAGTTGTGAGGTATGCTGTGATCCATCTGCCTTTGGACTTGAGGTTGAGGGTGTCCGGGTCGATGTCCAGCGTGAGAGAACGAGTCTCAACCACACGCGCGGATACGCTGACGTTGCCCTCACCCCCATTGGAGGATATTAGGACATCTCCCGCATATTGTCCGCTGGACAGACCTGTGGTGTCGATCGACACGCTTATGATGTCGTGCTCACCGTCGCTCGATCCGTGCGATGGGCTGACGACCGCTATCCAGGGGATGTTCTCAAGGAAGCTGTACTGCAAGGTCCCTTCTCCTGAGTTCCATATCTCGAAGGACTTGGTGTCTTGGACGCCCGGATACAGATCTCCGAAGTCTATGTGAGAGGGGGAATAGGACAAGATGGGTGGAGGCTGGAGATCGGCCTTGGTGGCGTACATAATATTCGAACCGGTATCATTCAGATAAGCTATGTGCGGCTGGTCGTTGCTGTCCAGAGCCAATGACACAGCAATGCCAAGCACTCCCGATGTGTCCACTGTCTCAATGACCCACGCAGTGACGTTCCATCTGGCGTACTTGATGTCGAAGCTGGTGAAATCGGCGTAGGCTATGTGGGGGAAGTCACTGCTGTCAAGAGCTATGGATGTCGTCCAGCCAACATTGTCAGCTGTGTCAACGGTCTCGTTGATCCACGTGTTTCCATCCCACCTCGCGTATTTCAGGTCGCGATTGATGATGTCCCGGTAGCTGACATGAGGATTGTCATTAGCATCGAGAGCCAGAGAACGTGGGGTATTGATATAGCCAGAGCGATCCACGATCTGGCTGATCCATGCGGAACCGTTCCACCTCGCATATCTAACATCATAGTTGTCTCCATCGTAATAGAGTATGTGCGGATTGTCGCCACTGTCAACGGCTATGGAAGTGTCGTCGCCAACATGAACAGATTGGTCTACGAGTTCGTAGTTCCATGATGACCCGTTCCACCTCGCGTACTTCACACCTCGATGAGACCCATATTCATAGCTTATGTGGGGGTAATCGCGGCTGTCGAGAGCGAGGGACAACTGAGAGCCGGGCGAAATAGGTGGTTCAGAAGAGTCCACGGTTTCGTTGATCCAAGAACTTCCGGTCCATTGTGCATACTTGATACTCTGGTCGGTGCGGGAAAAATAGCCTATTCGCGGACGGTCGTTACTGTCCAAAGCCAGTGAACTGGGAGAACCAAGTTGACCGACGGAGTCGACGACCTCGATCTTCCAAGAGGTTCCCGTCCATCGCCCGTATAAGAGGTCGAATGCATCGTCCTGACTGAAGCTGATGTGAGGATAGCCATTTCTGTCAATCGCGATGGACGCACCGCCCCATTCATCATCGTCGGGGCGAACGACTTCGATGCGCCATCCGCTCCCGTCCAGAGGCTCGGGAGTCTGTATCTGAGGAAGAGCCATCACTGAGAGCATGGTGGATACCAACAATGACAGAATGATCTTGTTGAGGCTCCCTAACATCTTCTCCCCTCCTAAAGTTCAAGAACCTCTCTTCCTCCAGAGAGGTCTGGTCATATAGAGTATTGAATGTGGAAATATAAATAACTTGCTGGGCCAGCTAAATCAGCACCGTTTATGAGTGTGACTTCTTCATTTTCACCAATTCCAAGGACGAGGTTTTCGACCAATCATCACGGTTAGATTTCGCGCCCAAATGGGACTTGCTTACTCAATAGACACTGTGTCAATCACATATCTCATTCACGACGAACTCTCAACTCTGGCCAACGGATTTCTCCGCGCCACAATACCGTTTTATATCCGCATTACATTCAAAGCCAAAGTGATTGATGATGAACATCATCGTGTGCGTCAAACAGGTGCCTGACACGGCCGCGACGATCAAACTGGACCCCACAGGCAAGAGCATAAGTCAAGAGAACATCACATACGTTTTGAACCCGTTCGACGAGTACGCAATCGAGGAGGCTCTGCAAACAAAGGAGAAGTTCGGGGGAGAGGTCACACTTGTAACGATGGGCCCCGACAGGGCGGAAGAGGCTCTCAGAACCGGTCTCGCCATGGGCGCCGACAAGGGCATCCACATTACCGATCCACAATTGGCAGGAACGGACTTCTTCGGGACCGCCAGGGTTCTGGCAGCGGCCATCAAGACCGTCCCCCACGACATCATCTTCTGCGGGAAGGTCGCGGTGGACGACAACGCAGGACAGGTTGGCCCACAGATCGCGGAGCTTCTCGGAATCCCCCAGGTGACGGCGGCAACAAAGGTGGAGATCGCAGAGGGTGGAGCGTCAGCAAAGGTGAACAGGGAGATCGAAGGGGCGACTGAAGTCCTCCAAACGTCTCTGCCGGCCGTGATAACAGCCGAGAAGGACCTCAACCAGCCGAGATATCCATCATTGCCGGGAATAATGAAAGCAAAGCAAAAACCAGTACAGAAGATGACACTGGCCGACCTGGGATTGAACCCCGCAGAGTTCGGATCCGGGGCTTCGAAGTTCGAGATCACCAGCATGGCGATGCCGTCCAAGAGAGAGGGCGGACGGATAATCCAAGGAGACTTGCCAGTAGCCGTGAAAGAGCTGGTCAAACTGCTTCATGAGGAGGCAAAGGTGATCTAGGAGGGTGTGAAATGGCTGGCGAAGTAGTGGTTCTGTGTGAACAGGTGGATGGGAAGTTGAAGGTCATCAGCAATGAGATTCTAACAAAGGGCAGGGAGATCTCAACAGCTCTCGGAGCGGGGCTCTCTGCTGTGATCGCGGGTTCTGGTATCGAACCACTCGGTCAGGAGCTATCCAATTGGGCAGGTAAGGTCTTCGTTCTCGATTCTCCTCAGCTGGCAAGTTACACGACCGATGGGTACGCAAAGGCCCTCGCCAATCTCATAACTGCCCAGCAGCCCAAGCTGGTTCTGTGCGGTGCATCCTCACAAGGCAGGGACCTCATTCCAAGAGTGGCTGCCAAGCTCAAAGGCGCGCTGGCGTCCAACTGCAGCGATCTCAGGGTGGAGAACGGTGGACTGGTTGCGACAAGACCTGTCTATGGAGAGAAGACCTACGCTCAGGTGGCGTTGAAAGGCGAAGGACTCCAGTTCGTATCCATCAGACCAAAAGCGGTGGTACCTGTCGAGCCGGAAGCGCCTGCTGGGGGACAGGTGTTCAAGATCGATCCGAACGTGGCACCGGAAGACCTCAGAACGAGTGTCGTCGAGACAATAAAGGGCGCCGGAGGAATGATCGAGCTCACGGAGGCCGACATAATCGTCTCGGGGGGCAGGGGCACAAAGGGCGATGAAGGGTTCAAGTGTGTGGAGGACCTGGCAAAGGAGCTCAACGCTGCCGTGGGAGCCTCCCGTTCTGTTGTTGACGCGGGATGGAGGCCTCATTCGTTCCAGGTGGGTCAGACCGGGAAGGTCGTGAGCCCGAAGCTGTACGTCGCCACCGGCATCTCGGGAGCCATTCAGCATCTGGCGGGGATGAGGACGTCCAGAGTGATCGTGGCGATAAACAAGGACCCGGAAGCCCCTATATTCAAACTTGCAGATTACGGGATCGTGGCAGATCTCTTCAAGGCATGCCCGTTGTTGACCGAGGAGATCCGAAAGCTCAAAGCTCAGCAGTAACTGAATAACCTCCAGGAGGAGGGGGACCGAAATGGAACCCAGTGAAATCTGGCTATTGGCAATGTGGGGCCTCTCGATTCTTCTGTTAGTCGTCTTCTTGTACGGATTCTACAGAAAGTACCGTCTGGCGAACCTCGGGGTCAAGGAAAGCAGATGGGACAAGAAGGGCGAGAGGGTCAAATCGTTCTTCGTCTTCGGCCTTCTGCAGAGAAGGGTCGTGAGGGAACCGATTCCGTTGCTCTTCCACACCGCGATCTATCTCGGGTTCCTGTACCTCCTATTGTCAACTGGTCTTGTATTCGTGCAGATGGACTTCGGCATCAACCTGCTGTACGGGGACACCTGTCTCTGGGCGACGCTGTTGGCGGATCTGGCCGGCATAGCGGTGATGTCGGGCGTGATAGTTGCTGCCTATAGAAGATACATTTCCAAGCCGACGCGGTTGGAGAGAAAGAGGGAAGACGCGATCGCCCTTGCACTGATATTCCTCATCATCTTCACGGGGTTCCTGGCCCAGGGCGTGAGGATCCTCAACGGAGATCCGGGACCTCTCTGCAGAACATCTCCCGGTGGACAGCCAATGGATGACGCAGCCTGGTCTCCGGTGGGAGTTGCGTTCGCCTGGTTCTTCGAGACTGTCAACCTTCAAGGAGAGACCGTTTGGGGCGTCTTCTGGTGGACCCATCTGTTGCTGGCCTTCGCCTTCATCATGTACCTCCCTTACTCGAAGTTATCCCACATATTCATAGGTCCGCTGAACACATTCTTCCGTTCTCTTAGACCCAAGGGCGCATTGAAGAAGATGGAGATCGAGGAGGACACCGAGGTGTTCGGGGTCCAGAAGATACAAGAGTTCACGACCAAGCAGTTATGGGACCTTCACGCGTGCATGGAATGCGGAAGGTGCCAGGACAATTGTCCGGCGTGGCAAACGGACAAGCCGCTCTCACCCAAGAAGATCATAACCGATCTGAGAGAACATCTGTACGAGAGGGGAAAGGTCCTTCTCAAGAAGAACGGAGAAGGGGAAGAGGTCCCGCCCCTCGGCGGTAAGGTGGTCCAGTACGATGAGATATGGGCCTGTACGACCTGCGGGGCCTGCCAGGAGCACTGTCCCGTCTTCATAGAGCACATAGACAAGATAGTGGACATTCGAAGGGCCATGGTGATGATGGAGTCCAACTTCCCCAACGAGATGAACCCTGTTCTGAGGAACATGGAGACGCAGTTCAATCCGTACATGGTGGGCAACGACACGCGGGCCGACTGGGCGGAGGACCTCGGGATCAAGAAGCTCTCCGCAGACCAGGATGTGGAATACCTGTACTTCGTGGGCTGCACGGCGTCCTTTGACGACAGGAACAGGAAGGTGGCCACCGCCTTTGCGAAGATAATGAAGAGAGCGGGGATAAGTTTCGGGATACTGGGAACCGAGGAGAAGTGCTGCGGTGAACCGCTGAGAAGGATGGGGAACGAATACCTGGGCCAGATGATGATAACCGAGAACATCAGTGTCTTCAAGAAGTACAACGTCAAGAAGATCGTCACTGCCTGCCCGCACTGCTTCAACACCCTCAAGAACGAATATCCGGACTTCGGCGGGAAGTTCCAGGTGATACACCACACCGAACTGCTTTCCGACCTGATGAAGAAGGGGAAGATCAAAACCTCAAAGAAACTGCCAGCGATTACCACTTACCACGATTCGTGCTACCTGGGAAGGCACAATGATATCTACAATCAACCCAGGGACGCACTGGAAGCTGTGACCTCCGGTCAGCTGAAGGAGATGAAGGACAACCAAAGGACAGGGTTCTGCTGCGGAGCGGGCGGCGGAAGGATGTGGATGGAAGAGACCCTGGGGTCGAGGATAAACGAGACCCGTGTCCAGCAGGCACTGGATGTGAAGGCGGACACCATGGCGACGGCGTGTCCGTTCTGCCTGATCATGCTGGGGGACGGGATAAAGGCAAAGGATGCTGAGGAGAAGCTGGATATAGTTGATATCGCCGAGATGTTCGAATCGGCGATGGAAAAGTGATCTCCCGTTCAGGACGGCCGTTCTGTCATGGTCCTGCTGCCACAGTGAGGACAGTACTGGGTCTGTGATGATATCAATCTGCTGCAGAGATTGCACGCCACGAGGTTGGGCTGTTCGTCCCTCCAGATCTCTTCTCCGGATTTCTCTGCCTCCCACATCGGCCTGTCCAGGGTCCCGGCCGGAGGGGGCGTGAATGTGACTGGAGGCGGGGTGTAAGTGGTTGGCGCCTGGTATACCGGTCCCGGAGGTTGAGGCGGGGGCATCTGCGGAGCGTGCACGGCCACTTGCATGGTCTCCTCTTTCTCCTCTTCGGGCGCCTTCTTTATGAACATGAAGTAGACCAGAAGAACGATCATGACGGCCGCGATGATTATGAGGATCACCATACCAGTCGGGTCGAACTCGACCTCGGTATTGAACGTGGTCTCAAAGTCGCTCGGGAGATTGTTCCCTGCCAGGTCACTGGCCGAATGGTCAAGAACGATCGTGTAGGTGGTCCCGTATTTGAAGGCCTCTCCGCTGGTCAAGGTGAAGGTGAAGGTATCGTTGACAGGGTGGTTCCATCTGAAGAGACCGTCAGAGGCCTGCCATGCTCTCTTGCCTTTCCCCTCGATCAACAAGAACGCTTGTTCGACGGTCGCACTGTCCATGGTCTCCGAGAACCGGATCTGGATCTCGGTCTCGCCTAATCGTATGCCGATCTCTCCGTCGCTTGGCCTGACACGTGTGACTGTGGGAGGCGTGGTGTCCACGATGGTCATGGCATCAAACATGAGGGGGGGGTCCTCGTAGTTGAGGGCGTTGTCGACGGCCCTGGTGTAGAAGTAGTACATTCCATCCCCGGGAGCTGTGAAGGTTATTGGTGATGTGTAATACTTCCCCAGGTACCTCACATGGTTGTCGTCCGGGAGGATGTACCACAGCTCGGTGTGGTTCACTCCGCTTCCGATGTCGGAGGCCAGAAACTCGATGTCAAAGACCGTGTCGGAATAGAGGGGCAGAGATCGGACGGTGGATGTGGGCTTCATCGTATCTGCGGTTGTTACGTCCTCTATCGTCTTGATCCTTGATTGGTATGTGGCGTTGTCCGCTATCAGATGCAGCTGGAATGGTGTCCCTCCTCCGAGCGTGTACATGTAGATGTGGTCGATGAAGAGGTCGTCAAGTGACGGCGATGGCCCGGGTGTGCGGTCGGTGTCCTCGGCCTTGAGCCAGAGAGTGGTGAATCCAGGCGGTCCACTGACAGTGGCGCTCAGATAGAAGTCCTGATCGGTGGTGTTGGTGAGGAGGAAAGCGTTCACGAATGGCCCCATTGAACCGATGGCCGAATAGGAGAACTGGAAGTCGTCCCCGTCGGTGGACGCTGAATGATGCCCGTTCAGGAGCAGTTGGTGATTCACCGCCCCAGGCAGGTTGTCAATGACCCATACGTGTTCCAGGGCGGAGCAGTTGTTGGTCGCATCGACGAGCTCGATGTACATCCTGTCCAGCTTGAGCGTGTCCTTAACCTGAGGCCAGTCCACCTCATTCGTGTCCAGGATCCTGACGTAGACGGTGGGAACGCCGGTGAGGGCTCCCCCGGGAAAATCGTAGCGGGCCGGCGGCGGGTCGCTGAAGCTCCCGACCCATGTATCATCAATGGTGAAGATGGTGGTCTCTTCGCCCAGGAAGGCTCCGGTGGTCGAGTAGGATACCGTGAAATCGTCGTCGTTCAGCGGTGCCGTGTCTATGAGCGCGTCAAGGTAAAGGCTGTATTGACCCGAGCCGGGGGAGATGTCTATGGCCCAGGTCCAGTTCAAGGAATTGGGGTTGTTGTCCTCCCCTATGATCTCGAAGGTCTCGTCATTGACCAGAAGACTGGTGTAGTCCCCGCCAATGGACTTGCCCTCGACACCGATCTCGGCCACGACCTCGAATTTGGTGGTGTTTCCACACGGGACGTCCGCCTCTCTGAGCTGCTCGTATTGGGTGCCTCCCTCGTTGTTGACTTGGGTGTCAAGGTAGGACCCGGTTATTGTCTGGCCGAGAGACGATATCTCGTCACTGGGCGTCTTAACTGTCCCTGTGGTCCCTCCGGAAATGGCGTCGAACCATATCTCCACCCTGAAGCGTTCCCCATCCACAAATGTGCCCGCCTGAAGATGATCAACCTGGTCGTCCCAAATTACCTCCTTGGGGGTGCCGGGATCCGCGCAGTGGCCAATTGACTGCGACCTGTTCTGAGCGCCGTTGAGCCTGGTGCTGAACCCATCGAAGACCTTGGCAAAGAGCTGTCCGTCAATGATGTTGTCGTCGCAGTACACGTACATGGTGAAGGTCCATGTCCCCATCATGTTCCGTGCATAGTTGAAGTTCTCATTCTGGATCCACCCCTCCCCGACCCTGAACTGGCCGGCCGCGAGGACGTCTATGGAGATGGTAATAGCGTTGGGCTCTGGAGGAGTCGTGACCAGGTCAAGGTAATTGAATATCCCGTTGGAATCCTCGGCGTGAAGGTAGTATTCCTGTTCGACAGGGTCCGCAACAGAATTGGAAAATGGAAGAGCGGCAAGGCTGGACAAGAGCAGGATTGAGATCAGTGTTATTCTACCCACGTTGAGTCCCATATGGAGCCACCCTTACCCTCCAAAGCTCCCAGAGGAGTGCATGGAGCGAACTGATTATATCATGGAAAATATCCCGGTTCCAGATATTAAACCTTTCTGATTGTTGCACAGGGAGGTGAGGATGAAACTCGTTGTGTACAATCTCCTGTTGATTATGAAGTGAGGGAGGAGCATCGTCCAGAACCAGAGGATGGGAGCATTTCCTCTTGGAGGGCTCATCCAACACGGTTCGTGACAATTGAGACCAGATGCCTGAGAATGGGGTCAACGCAAGCATTAAACATCGGTTCGGAGATTGCCCTGTCCCCATGTCCGAGAATGAAGGAGACTCGTTGGAATCGAAGCTGCAGGAGACGAAGGAAACGATCTCATGGGCGATCAATGAGTTCGAGAAGATCGCCCTGGCGTGCAGCTTTGGGAAGGACAGCGTCACCATTCTCAGCCTCGCCAGGGAGGTGAAGCCGGACATCACCGTGTTCTGGATCAAGACTGGTTACGCGTTCAAGGAGATTGTGGATTTCAAGGACAGGCTGGTGAAGGAGTGGGACCTCAACCTGGTGGAGGTCTCCCCCAATATCACCAAGGAAGAGCTCGAAGAAGCCCACGGGAAGGAACTCTACAAGGAAGATCCCAAAAAATGTTGCGAGTGCCTGAAGGTCGAACCCACGAGAAGGTTCCTGAGCGGTCTGGATGCCTGGATGACCGGTCTCAGGAGGGATGAGACAGAGCACAGGGACGGCCTCAGAACGGTGGAGAGATTCGAGGGAATGCCTGTGAAGATCAACCCCATCGTCAAGTGGACGGCCGATAATGTATGGAACTACATCAAGACGTACAACGTCCCGTACAACACGCTGTATGACAAGGGCTTCGTCAGCCTGGGTTGCGAGCCGTGCACTCGTGCGTGCAGTTGGGGAAGGTTCGAAAGAGCGGGCAGGTGGCCGGACAGAGAAGATAAGGAGTGCGGGATGCACACGGTCGAGAGCGTCTAGGCTACCCTACGGCAAATTCCTCTTGGATAACTTGTTCAACACACCCGATTGTCTGGAAAGAGTGTAGAAGGGCTAGATCCAGCCCCTCAGTTTCATTGCCTCCACGACACGTTTCACCGCGACCATGTAAGCAGCCGTCCTCAAATGGACGTTGTGCTTCTTTGCCGCAGCGAGAACGGTATGGAAGGCGTCGGTCATCTTCTTGTTCAGCTTCTCGTGGACCTCGCTCTCGTCCCAGTAGTAGTTGTACGTGTTCTGAACGGTCTCGAAGTAGCTGACGGTGACGCCTCCTGCGTTGCACAGGAAGTCCGGTATGACGAATATCCCGTTCTTGTGCATGATCACGTCCGCTTCAGGTGTCGTCGGCCCGTTCGCCGCTTCAGCAACGATCTTTGCCTTGATGTTCCCGGCGTTCTCCTGGGTAATCACGTTCTCCAGTGCCGCGGGGAAGAGCACGTCAACGTCCATCTCCAGGAGAGCCTGGTTGGTGATCTCCTCGGTGCCAGGTAATCCAGCTACCCTGCCGGTCTTCTTCTTATGGGCTATCGCGTCGTGAGGTTCCAGACCGTCCAAGTTGACGACCCCGCCTCGAGAATCGCTGATAGCAACGATCTTGCTGTTGTGCAGACCGTGCATGAGAGATGCCGCGTGTTGTCCCGCGTTGCCGAATCCCTGGATCGCGACCGTGGCCCCGTTCAGGTCCAGGGCGATCTCCTTGGCCGCCTCCCTGGTGGTGTAAACGCATCCTCTTGCTGTGGCATCTCCTCTCCCGAGCGACCCGCCGAGTTCGATGGGTTTGCCGGTGATGACACCAGGAACGTTGTATCCGGTCATGATGCTGAACTCGTCCATCATCCAGGCCATGATCTGCGGGTTGGTGTAGACATCCGGAGCTGGAATGTCCTTGTTCGGCCCGATTATCACAGCGACCTCGTGTATATAGGCCCTGCTCAACCTCTCAATCTCTGCTTCGGACATCTCCTTAGGGTTGCAGATGATCCCGCCCTTACCTCCTCCAAGAGGGATGTCCACAACCGCACATTTCCAAGTCATCCAAGCCGCAAGCGCCTTGACCGTGTCGACGGTCTCTTCCGGATGATAGCGTATTCCCCCTTTGCATGGGCCCCTGACATCGTTGTACTGACATCGGAATCCTTTGAAGGTCTTGAACGTCCCATCGTCCATTTTGACGGTCAATGAGACGGTCAGGAGTCTCTTCGGTTCGCTCAATGCTTCGTACACCGAGTCGTCATAACCCAAGGCGTCGGTGGCGATCTTCAGCTGCCGTTGCGCTATCTTAAACGGATTTAATTCTGCCGCCATTCTTCCTACCTCTTTGTCGCACTTTCGCAGCGTCCAGATGCCTCATCTGGCACTGCAATGGGGGGAGAGATTCTTCAAGGATTTAAATGCTATGATTTGGACGGGGTCTTCCGAAAGGATTTTGTGTCATTTCCACTTGTCCAGACCGTGAAAGGATCGTATTGTATCGCTGCATTCTTGCCGGAGGACACTGACATTGAGATAGCCAAACTTGGCACTTTTTCGTTTCCGCGTGGTATGTATGTCTACACGGGTTCAGCGCTTTCGTCGTTGGAGGGTAGAATTGGCAGACATATTGGTAAAAAAAAGAAGATGAAATGGCACATCGATTTCTTTTTGGAGGAGGCGGAGGCGCTTGGTTTCATCCCGATTATTTCTTCAAAAAGGGAAGAGTGTTCGATAAACTCGAAGTTCCTGGAAGAAGGGGAGGTCTTGGCAAAAGGATTCGGTTCTTCCGATTGCAGATGTCCGTCCCATTTGGTGTATCTGGGCGATCAACCGCACTTGGAGTAGCCGCACGAACGGCACACGTTGCATCCGCCCTCATGTATCAGCGGACCGCCGCAGTCAGGACATGCGCCCACCACATTTGTGAACTGCACCGGGCTCTCCACGAACTTGTCGAGCGTTGTGGCTTCTGGAATGGGCTCGCCCATGGCCTCCATCTTCATTCTCTGAAGGTAGTTCTCCAGCGCTTTTCCGATGGCGTCCGGACAGGACAGTATCAGCCCGCCCTTGGCCAAGAGAGGTGCAGGGCATCTGATCCCCTTCAACTGCTTGATGATGGGTTCCACCTCCACACCGGACCTCAGGGCCAGAGATATCAGCCTGCTGACCGCTTCTGACTGGGAAGCCGCACAGCCTCCCGATTTGCCCATCTGGGAGAAGACCTCGCATATGCCGTGCTCGTCCTCGTTGATCGTGACATAGAGCGTCCCGCAGCCGGTCTTCAGCTTCATGGTCGCGCCCTTGGTGACCGCGGGCCTGGGCCTGGGCATCAGTCCTGCCGACCGGTCCTCCCTGGCCTTTACCGTTGCCCCAGTGGAAAGCACCTGTTCGTCCCTGCTGGCATCCCTGTAGACCGTTATGCCCTTGCAGCCCAGTTCGTAGGCCAGCTTGTAGACCTTGTCGATGTCCTCCTTGGTGGCGTCATGCCTGAAGTTGACCGTCTTGGACACCGCGTTGTCGGTGTGCTTCTGGAAGGCGGCCTGCATCTTGATGTGCCACTCCGGTGAGATGTCGTGGGCCGTAACAAACAGATTCTTGATGTGATCTGGAACTCCATCCACTTCCGCAAGGGTGCCCTTTTCCGCTATCCTCTCCATCAGGTCGGGCGTGTAGAACCCTTCCTTCTCCGCCCTTTCCTTGAACAGCGGGTTTACCTCAATCAGTTCGTCCCCATCCAGGACCTTTCTCTTGAATGCCACCGCGAACAATGGTTCTATGCCGCTTGAACATCCTCCGATGATGCTTATGGTTCCCGTGGGTGCGATGGTTGTGGTGGTTGCGTTCCTGATCTTTGCCTTGTCCTTGTAGATGCTCTTCTCGAAATTGGGGAATGCCCCTCTTTCCTTAGCCAGTTCTACAGACATCCTCTTGGATTCGGCCTCCAAGAAGGCCATTACCTTCTCTCCCATGTCGACCGCTTCTTGTGAGTTGTAAGGTATCCCGAGCTCGATGAGCATGTCAGCGAACCCCATGACCCCCAGACCTATCTTCCGGTTCCCGCGGGTCATCTCCTTTATCTTCTCCAGAGGGTAGCTGTTCATGTCGATGACGTTGTCCAGGAAGTGTACCGCGGCGTTGACCGCCGTTCGGAACTTGTTATAGTTTATGGCGCCATCCACGACCATCTTGGAGAGGTTGACCGAGCCGAGGTTGCATGATTCGTACGGAAGAAGCGGCTGTTCCCCGCAGGGGTTGGTACTCTCTATGACACCTAGAGCGGGGGTGGGGTTGCCGGCGTTGAGCCGGTCCAGGAAAACGATGCCTGGCTCTCCGTTGCTCCAGGCCATGTCCACTATGAGGCCGTACACCTCCTTCGCCCTCAGGCTCTTGGTCTTCTCCTGGGTCCGGGGATTGATGAGGTCGAATTCCTTGTCCTCCTCCACCGCCTTCATGAAGTTCTCGGTTATTCCTACTGAGATGTTGAAATTGGTGATGGCGCGGTTGTCCCTCTTACATGTGATGAAGTCCACGATGTCCGGGTGATCCACCCTGAGGATCGCCATGTTCGCCCCGCGTCTGGTTCCGCCTTGCTTAACGGCCTCGGTCGCAGCGTTGAAGACCTCCATGAAGGAGATGGGTCCGCTGGAGACGCCTCGGGAGGATAGCACAACGTCGTCCTTGGGCCTGAGCCTTGAGAATGAAAAGCCAGTCCCACCTCCGCTCTTGTGGATGAGGGCCGTGTTCTTCAGCGCCTCGAAGATGCTCTCCATGGTGTCCTTGATCTCGAGCACAAAGCACGCCGAGAGCTGCTGGAGCGCCCTCCCCGCGTTCATAAGGGTCGGGGAATTGGGCATGAACTGCCCCGTGGCCATGAGGTAGAAGAACTGCTTTGCGGTCATCGCATCGTCCGCCATCGGGTTATAGAGCAGATCCGCCCTGGCGATGTTCTTTGCAACGCGCCAAAACATCTGCTTGGGAGTCTCGATGACCTCCCCGTTAGCGTCCTTCTTGAGGTATCTTCTCTCAAGCACGGTGACCGCGTTCTCGGTGAGATTCAGAGAATCTTCAACGTCCGTTTTGGAGCTTTTGTCCGGGTGGGCCTCCGCCATCTCCATCGATTCACGTCCAATCTTGGGGGAACAAGATTACCGTTTCTCGTCCTTTTAGCAGCTGTGGGGGGATGCCCCTCCCTGGAAGTATCAACTGAATACTGGGTCCGCGCAAATAAGTCGTCCCGATGATGCGCCTGTTCCCTCAATTTCTACCGTAATGCTGGAATCATATATAATCCTGCTTTTTCTAAGTATAGCAAAGTAATTGTTTAATGGAAAATAGTTAACATATTAGACAAAAGAAAGGCTTAAAGAAGAGGGACGACATAACCGTCTCCGTTCATAAGAGGGCTAGCATAATGGTCGCTAGAAGGGAGGCGGACACCAAGAGGAAAGTGCACAATTCATTGGGAAAACGGGAGAAATCGGTGAAGGAGATCGCAAAGAGGGCCGGGACCTCCACGCCGACGGCCTCTAAGTACCTCATGATCCTGGAGGCGGAGGGCAGGGCGGTCAGGAACGAGGAAAGGCCACCATACGTTCTCTGGTCCACCAAGCGATGAGACACCCACCCCTTCATTTCCTGTGGAAACCTGCACAAGTACGCTACCGGGAGGGTAAACCTTTTACCCTATCGAGAATTTAACTGAGGAGTGCTATGCCAAAATTCACGCGGGAATTTGCGCTGGAGCTCAGCTCCATAATTCTGATGGTCGGTGCAATGATGACCTTCTTCCTGGTCCTCAAGTACGGCTTCGAGGATGTACTCCCCTTCTACTTGAAGGATATTCTCGATGCTATAGGCAACTGGATCGTTTGGATGGTCATGTTGGGGCCGATACTGCTGATGGGGGGCGGGTGGTACTTCTTTGACGGATTGAAGAAGCGAAGGGAGTTCGGCAAGCTCATCGACACGGACAGCAAGGCGGTCTTCGTTCGCAATTACGATCGTCTGGAGGAGCTGGCGTATTACTTGACCGAGAGCCACAGACAGACCTTCTATGATAAGAGGGATGAGTTCAAGATCAAGTAGTCAGTATCTCCAATCTCCCTCCTAGATTCTCTATTCTCTCTTGTATCTTTCCGAGCACTGCTTCCCGGCAACGAAGTGTTATCCTGACGGCCTTCCCGTAACGAACATCATCCACCTGCGCATTGTCATAAAGCCAGGACAGCGTCGAGGATATCCCGTCTTCCATGGGTATGTCGATCTTAAGTTCCACGGGCAACAGGAAGAACTCGTGCAATCTTTCCACGAAGGTATTCACACCAGTTCCTTCAGTGACCGAAATGAATGAAACTTCGTTTGGCAGCCCTGCTTCCTGAACCGCTTTCTCTCTAATCTCTTTCCCTTCTTCTGAGATCATATCTATCTTATTGATTACCGGTACAATGTTCTCCGATTGAGCCTTGGGTACGAGAGTGTCCAGTGCGACCGTCAGCTTCTTCCGGAATTCGTTCAAAGAATCGGATCCGTCCAACAACAACAGGATCATGTCGGACAGAAACACTTCTTCCAGGGTGGACCTAAAGGATTCAATCAACCACACTGGCAGGTCCTTGATGAACCCAACGGTGTCCGTCAGTAGCAGCTTCTTCTTTGAGTCTTGGAACCTCCTTGTTGTAGTTGAAAGGGTTGAAAACATCCGATCCTCCACAAGAATGTCTTCGTCGCTGAGGGCGTTGAAAAGAGAGCTCTTGCCGGCGTTCGCATACCCCACGATACTGATTAACCCGAATCCGCTTTCTTTTCTGGATTGTCTTCTGAGTTGCCTTTCCTTCTCCATCTTCTTCAGTTCTTGATTTAGTCTCTTCTTTCTCTTCTTCGCATGTTCGAAGTACGTATCCACCTTGTACTCCCCACCTGCCATGAAACCGGGCCTCTCATCCGCCTTCTTCTTCGAGATCCACTCCCTGAGGAGTGGAAGCTCGTACTCGGTCCGGGCCAGCGCCACCTGATGTCTCGACTCCTTGGTCCTCGCCCTGGTCGCGAACAGATCCAGGATGATGCTGATGCGGTCCATGCAGCGTATCCCGATAACGCTCTCCAAATGATAGTGCTGGGATGGGTTAAGATCCCCGTCGAACACAACAACATCCACTTGGTTCTCATCCACGAATTCCCCGATCTCCTTTGCCTTACCTTTACCCACAAAGAAACGTGGATCGCCCTTCGACCTCTTCTGTACGAACTCCTTGACTATCTTGAAACCCATCGAGTCTATGAGATCGACGATTTCGTCGTCCGTCTTCTCCAGGCTCACCAGTACTACGTCCACGACTAGCCAATCTTTCTGGTTTTCATATAATCCTTTCGATTTCCAGTGGAAATGAAGGGGGGCCCCTGTGGGTGCTGAGAAAGGTTTAAGCGTTATGCTTGAATAAACATAACAATGTTCGATAGGTATGGCCGGGAAGCCTCCAGCCTCCGCATAGCCGTGACCCAAAGGTGCGATCAGAACTGCATCTACTGTCACAACGAGGGTCAGGAGCGCACATCGAAGGAGATGACGCTCGGGCAGATACGGAGGATATTGAGGGCCGCGGCGGGCATCGGCGCCAGGAAGGTGAAGATCACCGGCGGCGAACCCCTGGTCAGGAACGACATCGTGGACATCGTCGCATCTTGTGCGGAGATCTTTCAGGAGGTCTCACTCACAACAAACGGCGTGGGACTGGACAAACTTGCATGGCCGCTCCGGGAGGCGGGCCTGGCTAGGATGAACATAAGCATGGACACGCTCAACCCCGAGACCTACGAACGACTCACCGGACAGGACCACCTCCAAAGGCTGCTGAAGGGAATCGACGCTGCCGCAGAAGCCGGATTCCGCTCTTTGAAGCTCAACAGCGTCGTCCTCAAAGGATTCAACGACACCGAACTGGAGGACCTGATCGCTTTCTCGGCGGAGAAGAGCGCAATGCTACAGCTGATAGAACTCACTTCCAAACGGGAGGACGTTAACTCGCCTTTCTACAAGACACATCACTACGATCTGGGCCCATTCGAGAAGACCCTGGGTGACTGGACATCCGAGGTCCGGGCCAACGAGATACACAACAGGAAGAGGTACGTTCTGAGGGTCAACGGCTGGAACGCCGTCGTCGAGGTCGTCAGGCCCATGAGCAACAGGGACTTCTGCGCCAACTGCACCAGGATTCGGGTGACCAGTGATGGTAGGATCAAACCATGTCTGCTAACGAACGCAGGGGAGATCGAGACCTTGGACCTTCTGGAGGCCGGGGAGGACGAAGAGACACTTCAAGCGCTCTTCGCCAAAGCGATTCTATCCAGGAAACCTTACTGGGATTGAGATGAAAGTCACAGTTCGATTCTTTGCAACCTACCGGGACGTGGCGGGGAAGCCCCAGATCGAGATCGAGATGGACGATGGGGCGAGTCTGGGCGATTTGCTGGAACGGCTCTATGACACGTACCCCACGCTGAAGAAGTGGTCTGAATCGATCATCTGCTCCGTGAACAGGAAGTATGCGGACGACGACAGGGTGCTGGAGCCGGGTGACGAAGTCGCTCTCTTGCCGCCTGTCAGCGGGGGTGCCCGGCTTTCCAATGAAGGTTTTTCTGTAGATCAGATGCTGGAATCTTTGAAGGCCGAATCCTGCGGTGCCGTGGTCCTCTTTGTGGGAGTCGTCAGGAAGGACCCAGGCGTTGATTCACTGGTCGTCCAGAGCTACGAAGAGATGGCCGAGGAGAAGATAGACGAGCTTATCAGCACTTCCAAAGAGAGGTTCAACATCGAGAGGATGGACATCATCCACAGGACCGGGGAGCTGGGAATAGGGGACAACATCGTTCTCATAGGCGCAAGTGCACCACACAGAAAGGACGCCTTCGAGGCATGCCAGTGGGCGATCGACGAGCTGAAGAAGATTGTACCGATCTGGAAGAAGGACGAGGAGGGTTGGGTTGGTCAAGATGATTGATGTGGGCGACAAGAAGGTCGTTCCGAGGAGGGCGGTGGCCGAGGGGGAGATGGTCCTCAAGAGCGAGACGATCGAAGAGATCCGCCAGGGGACCGTGAAGAAGGGGGACGTTTTGACCGTTGCCCGAACGGCAGGACTGAACGCGGTCAAGCAGACATCCAACCTGATCCCGATGTGCCATCCGATACCCATAACTTTCGCTGGCGTCGATTTCGATATAAGCGAAGAGAAGGTCATTTGCCGCTGCGAGGTCCGCGCGGAATACAAGACCGGCGTGGAGATGGAAGCCCTCATGGGAGTATCCACGGCCCTGCTGACGGTCTGGGACATGGTGAAGTACCTGGAAAAGGACGAGAAAGGGCAGTATCCACACACCCGGATCACCAACATCGTCGTAACATCCAAGGAGAAGGGAGAATGAGCCATCTGGAACATCATAAGGAAGCCCTGAAGAACCTCAAATGCGCAGTGGTGACCATCAGCGACACCCGAACTGAAGAGAACGACGATTCAGGGAGGGCCATCAGAGAGCTACTCAAGAGCCAGGGACATGAGATATCTGACTACACTATCGTGAAGGACGAGAGCGAACCCATCAGGAACGCTGTCTTGAAGGCCATGGAAACATCCGACGCCGTCATCTGCAACGGAGGGACCGGAATAAGCTCCAGGGACATCACGATCGAAACACTGGAACCGCTGATGAACAGGACGGTCGAGGGGTTTGGAGAACTCTTCAGGTCGCTTTCATTTGACGAGATCGGGTCATCTGCCATGTTGAGCAGGGCGGTTGCCGGCGTCGTCGACAAGAACCTCTTGTTCTGTCTTCCCGGATCTCCAAACGCCGTTACACTGGCAATGGAGAAACTGATACTCCCGGAGATGGGCCATATGCTGTCACAGGTGAGGAAGGAATGAGGCCGTTCTCTTCCCTGATACCGCTCGAGGACGCAAGATCCGTTTTGCGGGAGCACGCCAAACCGGTGCTCCAGCACGTGACGGTTCGTATCGAGAACTCTGCTGCCAGGGTCATCGCGGTCGACGTTGAGGCGAGGATCAACGTACCCCCTTTTGCGCGGTCCGCCATGGACGGATATGCCGTCGTGGCCGAGGACACCTACGGTGCAGGGGAATTCTCTCCCAGGAGCTTGAAGGTCGTCGGCGTGGTCAGGGCAGGCGATGAGTCGGACATCAAGGTCAGCCCGGGGCATGCGGTGGAGGTTGCCACCGGCGCGGTTCTTCCGGAAGGTGCTGACGCCGTTGTGAAGGTCGAAAGGACGGAGATCACGGACGACGCCCTGAAGGTCTTCAAACCGGTCCACCCGCAAGAGAACGTCTCCCAGGCAGGCTCGGACATGGCATCTGGTGCCTTGGTTCTCAAACACGGGGACGTGCTCCATCCAGGCAAGATAGGCGTACTCGCAGCACTGGGGATCGAGGAAGTCGAGGTCCTCCGCAAACCCACAGTTGCCGTTGCCCCGACCGGGAACGAGGTATGCGAACTCGGGAAGGAACCCACTCCTTCACAGGTCTATGACGTCAACTCTTACACCATCATGTCACTTGCAGAGAGGAACGGATGCGACGCGACACGGCACCCCGTCGTCGAGGACACCCTGGAATCGATCGGAGCACTGCTGGACAAGGTCAAGGAGAGCGACGTGGTCATATTCTCGGGAGGAAGCTCTGTCGGTGAGAGGGACATACTGGTGGATGTCTTGGCCGAGAGGGGAGATGTCATCTTCCACGGTGTGCAGATCAAGCCCGGAAAACCCACTTTGTTCGGTAAGATCGGCGAGCAACTGGTCTTCGGGCTGCCCGGTTATCCCGCCGCGTGCCTGACCGTGGGCAACGCCCTCATAGCACCTGCCCTCAGAAAGATGGCGTCCTTGCCAGAGGGCAAAGCGAACAGGGGCAGGTTCAAACTGGCCAAGAGAGTGGTGTCCACCTTGGGCAGGCATCAATTCCTGACGGTGAGGATTGAGAATGAGATGGCCGTTCCCGTCTTCAAGGAATCCGGGGCGATCACAAGTCTGGGTGACGCAGAGGGCTATGTAGAGATACCCGATAACATGGATTTTGTCGAGAAAGGAGAGATTGTGGAGGTCGTCTTCTTCTAGACCTCTACTCAATGGTTATTTCCTTAAGTTTGAGGCCCATGGTGCAATCCAGATCCTTGCCCACTTCGAGTATCTTTCCCTTACCCCCGCTTCTCAAAGCTATCGGATGACACAACTTGTATGCCTCGCACGCCACCTCATTGCAGTACGGGAAACTGTATGTGATCGTCGAACCCACTATGGCGCCCTTGCCGTTGGATGCGATGATCAATGGAGCCTGCTCCACCTCCACCACCCTGACGCCTTCGTCAAAGATCTTACAGTCGTGTCGTACACCGCGGACGCTCTTGATCTTGTACTTCCGCCCTTCCTCGAGGTTAAAACAGACACCCTTCAACTTGCATTCCCTACATTCCGTCAGTGAACCGAGGTAGATGAACTCGTTGCCCTCCTTCACCTGTCTTTCCCCTACCAGCGTAATCAGCATGAATGGTCTCCTCAGAATACCCGTGTCGTCCTTGCCAGGTTCTCAGCCGCATCTCTCGTAAGACCCTCATCGCCCAGAATCGTGTATCTCTCCTTCTTTATCTCGTGTGCTTTGGTGAGAGCCTCTATCATGTCCTCCTCCGGTATGCCCATTCCTCTCGAGGTCGTGGGAGCGCCGACAACCAGGAGGGCGTTCCTTATCCTCTCCCAGTCCCCTCCGTGGAGGTACATCATCATGATGGTACTGATCCCGCACTGCTCCCCGTGAAGTCCGGGTGTCTTGGTGATGTTGTCCAATGCGTGCGAGATCTTGTGCTCCGAACCGCTGGCAGGGCGGGAAGTTCCGGCGATGCTCATGGCGACTCCCGAAGAGACCAACGCCTTCGCCACGAACCAGGCGCTCTCCTCCAGCCTTGGTTTTATCGATTCTGCCCTTTCAATGAGGATCTGGGCCGTCATGTCCGCCAACGATGCGGCGTATGAACTGTAGTATTCATTCTTGAGATTCCTCGCGAGCAGCCAGTCCTTGACCGCCGTCGAATTGGATATGATGTCCCCGCATCCTGCGGCCAGCAGTTTATGCGGAGCCCTGGAGATCACGTAAGTATCCATGACCACCGCCATGGGGGATTGGGCAACGATGGACTCCCTCCCGCTGTTGGATTTTATGGAAGCCCTCGACGAGACTATGCCATCGTGGGAAGCCGCCGTGGGAACGCTGACGAACGGAAGTTTGGCATTCGTGGACGCACATTTTGCCACGTCTATCGGCCTCCCGCCGCCCACGCCCATCAAGAAGTCGGCACCGATCTCCTCGGCCAGGCTCCTGACCTCCCCGATGCTCTTCATGTCCGCTTCCTTGATCACCATATCGTGAACCGTGAACCCGCCATCTTCCAGAAGCTCCGTTACAGCGTCTCCCGCGATCTTCTTGGTGTTGTCGTCCACGACTATCAACGTGGTCTTTCCGAATTTCAGGTCTTCACAGACCTCCACAACCTCCAGTAATGCGTCATGACCGATGACGACCTTCCTGGGGAGCTCCATGCTCTTGGATTTTGAGAAACTCTCGCGGTCTTCCATACGCTTCTCCGGTCTTAGGGGCTATCAATGAATCTTCGATTATATAAATTTGTATCCAGTAGGGTCTCAGCCTCGAATCTGAATGGTTCATTCGTGGGATTCTATCGAGATAAAGTTTAAATTCTCTCGGCATAATGAACGATACGATGGCCCACATCCAGCTTCTGAACCTCCTCATCGAGGGCGTTGACCGCACGAAGAGGGTCAAACCTGATATGGTGAAGGGCGAGAAGGAGTTCTTCCAGGCCAACCTACTGTGCGACGAAAGGAGGTACGAAGAAGCAGTCGTCGAATACCAGAAAGCGATCAAGCTGGGGCTCACGGACGACAGACTCGTCTACAACAACATGGGAGTGGCGTACGATTCACTGGGACATCACAACAAGGCCCTTGAATGCTACCGTAGCTCGATTAGGATCGACCCCAACTACGAGGTCGCCTGGTACAACATGGGGAACGCGTTCTCGTATCTTCAGGACTTCAACAAGGCCATCAGGTGCTACTCCAAGGCGCTTCAGCTGAATCCGGACTACAGGATTGCCGAGTACGACATGGGTCTGGTCCTGGCTCAACTGGGAAAGACCAGGAAGGCGCTGGACGCCTACGACAACATCTCGGAGAAGCATCCCGACGATCCCGTCGCATGGTACCGAAAGGGGATACTGCTCGAACAGGTGGACAGGTTCCTGGAGGCCACGGAGGCATATCGAAGGGCGACCAGGATCGAGCCCAAGTTCCTGGATGCCTGGAACGGCATGGGCAATGCCTTGTACGCGATGGAAAGCTACGAGCAGGCCATCGACGCGTACGATCAGGCTATCAAGATCGACCCCAAGAACGAAGAGGCTTGGAACAACAAGGGATTCACTTACTTCATGCTGGGCATCCACGACAAGGCCATCGAGTCGTACGACAAGGCCATCGAGCTCAGCCCCAGATACAAGCACGCATGGTACAACAAGGGGTACACCTTCCACGGCATGGACAGGCTGGAAGAAGCCATTGTCTGCTACGAGAAGGCACTGGAGATCGACAAGGGCGACGAGGTCCTGTGGAACAACCTGGGCAACGCCCTGTACAACCTCGGGAGATACGAGGAGTCCTTACCTTACTTCTTCGAGGCCATCGAGGTGAACCCTGATTACGAGATCGCCTGGAACAACATCGGCAACGCGCTGGACAAGATGGGTAGGCACGAGGAGTCCGTTCAGTTCCACGACCGTTCGCTGGACATAAAACCCGACTTCGACTATGCCTTGTACGCTAAGGGCCACGCGCTTTCTAACCAGGGCCGTCTCGAGGAAGGCCTGGAGCTGATCAACGAGTCTCTTGAACTGAACCCCAACTACGACCATTCTTGGTACGCCAAGGCCGAGACGCTTGAGAAGATGGAGATGGTGGAGGAGGCGAGGGACGCTCTCAACAACTCGCTCATCCTCAATCCCGGGTTCGAGGAGGCATGGGTCTTCAGGGGCGAACTGATGATAGACATGGGCAACTTCGAGGAAGCCCAGATATGTTTCTCCGAGGCACTCAGATGCCTTGATTATATACTATTGATGTCACCCAACAACATCCACGCGCTCGAGGAGAAGGGAAACCTCATGCTCGAACTCGGGAGGTTCAACGAGGCAGCTGTGTGTTTCGACAGGATTCTCGACACCAACGATGAAGAGGTGAACGCTTGGACCAAGATGGCGCAGGCCCTTATGAGCGCCGGGGACCCATCTCGAGCCGTCGAGTCCCTCAGAAGCGCGGTCAACAACGGCGTTCAGAGCTGGAAGGTATGGCTCTCTCTTGGAATGGCTCTCAGATGTGCTGGAAGAACGGCGGAATCCCTCTCGGCCTTCGACAAGGCCTACTCGATGGAGGACGAAGCTGACATACTGGTGGAGAAGTCCAAGTCCCTCTTCGAGCTCAAGAAGTACCGACAGGTCGTGGAAACGCTCAAGAAGGTCCCGGACGCGGACAAGAAGGCCCTTCTGATGAAGGCGGATTCCCTCCGAGAACTGGGGTCCTACAAAGAGGCCATCAAGACCTACAAGGATGTCGTTTCGGACGGCTCCCCCGAGGACCTCGGATGGTACGGCATGAGCCTTACGTACTCCTTGATGAAGAAACCACGCGATGCGCTGAGATGCATCGACATGGCCTTGGCGACCAACGAGAACTGCGCCGACTACTGGTACGAGAAGGGCAAGCTGCTCTCTGGCTCAGGGTCGAAGAAGAAGGCACTGGAGTATCTGGAAGTCGCATTGGAGATAGACCCCGATTTTTCTGAGGCAAGGAAGGAAAGGGACAGGATTGCAAAAAGCTCGTAATGGAAGCAAGCCTCCGACGACAATTCTATGCAATCGTACACACTTGCCCGGCCGCGGAGCGTCAGGAATCACCCCAAAACGCATATATAGTCCCGGAATTCTTTTGAACACGAACTTCCAGGAGGTCTTTGTTGGAGGAGGTCCCAAAAGAGGAAGAGAAGAAGAGGATAACCCCGGCGTCCTTACTTAGGGATAGGATAGTCTTCTACCTGTCCTTGACGCTGATAGTGCTGGGAGGACTCTACTTCGCCCTGGGATCGTATCTTCACGACCTCTTGCGCGTCCCGGTCGTGGGCACCGCATTCACTGTGTTCGGCCCCGTGAACGTCTTCTACGCCCTCGTCGGCGCTGTGATCCTCTTTGTTGGATTTGCATTGTTCGTTGCATCGATTCGCGGCGGCACCCTTTCAGCGGAAGAGGTGGAACAGCTCAATGCGGAAGGTGAGACGTCATGAGCCGGGAGTCGAAGTCTCTGAGCGCGGTCAATGGGCTCACCAACGGGAACGCTCGGAGAAGGACCGTTGGCCTCACTAACGGTTCCGGCCTTGTAAATGGTTCCGGGCTCGTCAACGGCAACGGTCTGGTCAATGGCACTGGTCGGGTGAACGGCACAGGCCTGGTAAACGGCAACGGACTTGTCAACGGCAACGGTCTGACCAACGGGCTTTCCAGGATACCTCTCGGCAGGAACAATCTCGGCGTCGTCACGAACAAGGACCTTCGGGTCGGTCTTGCGCTGATCCTGCTTGGGCTACTGGTCATACCTGTGGTATCCATATACCTTATGGAACCTGGATATGACCTTTACACACCCTCCATCGCTATCGATGGCGATTTCTCGGATTGGGACGACGTTCCTATGTATGTGGACGCTCCCGACAACCCGAGACCTGACGTGACCGTGGGATCCTACGCGATCGATCTTGAGCGCAACCATCTGTCCTTCTACGTTCAGGCCGTGGGCATCGTTCTGGGGGACATCAACGGCTTTGACACATTCTATTTCTTCATCGATTCCGACGGGGACACGACGACAGGATATCGAGTGGACAACTTCGGGGCGGATTTCGTTATCCAGGTCCACGGCGGGGACAACATAGTCGCTAACGCTCAAACGTTCGCGTTCCTGGGCGACGATCGGTACAATTGGACCGCGTTTGTTGGATTGGAGAGGGTCGAAGCTGAGGCGAACGGCCGGATGATGGAGGTCCAGACAACCATACACTCGCTGAGCCTCGAGGAGGACTTCCTAGTGCTCTTCTGCGCGAACGACCATGAAGGAGGCCAGTCATGCTCTTCGGTACCGGTGGGAAAAGACCCGGGCGCTCTTCTTGTGGAGCAGTTCAGATTCAGGAGCATCGTCGAAAAACGGCTCGGAACGATCATGGGGGTCGAGTTCACGGCCATGGCTTCAGACGTCACCGTCAGCGACATAAGCATCGTGGACCTCGGCGGTGCGACCATTGAGACGCCTCAGCTACCCTTCACGGTTGCCGAGGGGACAACGACAACGAAATTCATCACCGCAGACCTGGCCGACGCACCTGTGGGGGCACTGATCACGGCAACAGTGGAGTCCGTTGTGGCTGATAAACCGTCCACCATCCGGGGGGAGGTCGTAAGAACCTATATCGAGGAGATACCTGCAGGCATAGCCATTGATGGTTTCTTTGAGGACTGGACCTCGGGGAATCCCGATCCTGTGGACACCAGCGTGGGAGCCAACGTTGACATGATCGAGCACGAGGCACTTGAAGGGACATTGGACGCGTTCTTCCACCTGAAAGTGACCGGAGAGATACTCGAGGGAACCTTCGCACCGCAGATGAAATCCAAGCATCTTCCCGGCGAACCCGGCCAACCATCGCCTCCGGCACCAATAACCGAATCGAGGGTGTCTGGAGAAGACTACCTGATGATTTACATCGACTCCAACTCATCCGACGACGTCGGCGAATCGTTCTATGGAGTTAACGCCAACACCATTGTCGAGATCAGGGGGATGTACGGCGTCATCATGCAGGAGACTTTGATGATGCTGGTGGACGGCACATGGGAGGTGGTTGCAGGCATTGATGCGGAGATCGATGCAGACGAGATCGAGATATCCGTGCGTCTCGCCAGACTCGGCACTCTCGACAATCCCAAGATAGTCTTCGTCACATCGACCTGGAACAACTTGGGGGACCTGTCCCATCAACTGACCGATTGGCAGACCCGCTCCAGGGCGATATATCTGGTGGAGGATGACGGGATCGGGGCACATGTGGCGCTCTCCATGCAGCGGAAGGTCTTCTATACCGGTTCTTACTTCTTCGCCTTCTATCACAACGCCACCATCGGCAACATCACCTGGGAGTGGAGCTCGGACGGTGTGGATTGGGGGAACAGCTACGATAACGCGTTCGTGGCCAGCGACATCTATTACGCTTCCGTCTGGTTCAACTCGTCCGATTCGCAGGTGTACATAGTCGGGGCCAAGGATTCTGCGGACACCGAGGTATATGTCAGGAAGGGCTCTGTTTCCACAAACCAGATAACATGGGGGACAGAGACAGCGGTTTCCATCTCTAACGCGAGCATGGCCTTCAAAGTCACCTCGATCTCCGTCAGCGCCGGAGGGCACGTGTGGATCGCTTCCTCGGTCAACAACGACACCGGTTACAACGTCAACGTCACACGTTCCAGTTCACCAGAGGACGTCTCCAATTGGGACCCCTTCACCGCCCTCTCCACGGACCAGGCCACCGTTCCAGGTCCAGTGATCGTTCCTCTGGCAGATGATGACATGTACTGCGTCTACAACCGGAACGGGGTGATTTCAGGGAACTATTACGACGACTCCAGCACTTCGTGGAGCTCGGAAGTGACGGTGGTCAGCGATGCCAAGCTCATGGCCCTGGGAGGGCCCTCGGCGGTGGTGGACAGCTCCGGGAACATCCATCTGATCTACGCAAGCCTCACCGGCGCGGTCAACTACACCAAGTATACCAGTTCCTGGTCCTCCACAACGATACTGGACGACGGTTCGGACAGTTCTTATGTTACCGTTTCTCTAGTGCCCGCAGACGACGTATATGCGTTCTGGATAAACGGCAGTTCTCAGATATCGGGCAAGTACTCTACCGATGGCGGGTCGTCCTGGACTTGGATGGCATGGATAACCTCGAACACCACTCCCAAGTGGAATCTGACCTCGGTCTATTCTTACACCGATGACTGGGGCATCGGATGGCTTTGGGACATGAACGGCGACGAGGTCTACTTCGAGAGTATACCTGAGTTCGAGGTCCTTCTGGTGCCCATCATTGCTGCGGTGTTAGTCCCCATGATCCTCAGAAGACGGCGTTGAGCTCGATTCTATGCGAATTCGAAAGAGGCACAGGCTCAAGAGGAAGGAGATAAAGCGACTCTCTGAAGAGATCTCCGAACGGGCCGGAGTTCCGGTTTTTGGCGAGGGTGACACCGTCGATTCCGGAAGTGCCCCCGATTTCGACGCCATATTCGTCAACGGCAAGGTTCTGGCGCTCGTCTTCGAAGGGAAAGCATTCCTGTCCATCAGGGGTGTTCTGGAGTATCGGGCCGAGAAGAAGTTCGTTACCGTGGATATGGGTGCCGTGGGATTCGTGTGCAACGGTGCGGACATCATGGGTCCTGGCATTATTGATGCAGACCCTGGAATACAGGAAGGTGACCTGGTCTGGATCAGGGATGAGAAGAACTTCAAACCGCTTGCGATCGGCAGGGCCCTGGTCCCCGGAAGCGAGATGTTGGGGAAAGGAAAGGGGAAGATGGTCCACTCTGTTACCTATGTCGGCGATAAGTTGTGGAAGTTGGACGAGGACTAGGCCCAGTACGGTTTCTTGATGTATTTGTAGGCCGAAATAGCAGCAGTGGCTCCCTCGCCACATCCTGTGACTATCCTCTTGTCCTTGCCGGGGTAGGCCACGATGTCGCCTGCGGCGAAAATTCCCTCTACCGAGGTCCTCATGGATGCGTCCACGGGGATTTGTTTTCCCCTTTCATCCAGCTCTATTCCCCATTCAGTGGCCTTGGCCAGGTTGGGCGAGAATCCGATGTTGATGACAATGGCTTCCACGTCCATGACGCTCTCTTCCTTGGCCAGATTGTTGTACAAGGTCACCTCGTTTACACATTTGTTGCCCCGGATCTCCTTGAGCTCGTGGTTGAACATGACCTTGATGCTGGAAGCCTCTATATGCTCCACGTTCTCCTCCATCGCCCTGAAGACGTCCTTCCTGTGGATCAGGATGACCTCCTTCGCAACATCCACGACGCTGAGAGCCATCTCCAAAGCTGTGTCTCCCCCGCCTACAAAGAGCACCTTCTTGTTCTCGAAGTCTTCCGCGCACGGGATCCTGTAGAATATGCCGTTGCCTTGGTACTTGTCCTCACCTGGCACTTTGAGCTTTCTGGGCTCGAAGAGACCCATGCCTATCGATAGAATGACCGTCTTTGCCTCGTACTCACCCTGGGTCGTCTTGACCACACAATGATCATCCTTTCTCTCCAGGCCGATGACCTCTTCGTCCTCGTATATCTCACATCCTTGTTCCCTGGTATGGGTGACCATCAGTCTGGCAAGGTCCAGAGCACCGATCCTTATGTAGGAAGGGTAGTCGTGAATGAGTTTCGTGGGATAAAGGAAAACCAGCTGACCCCCCGCTTTGCCCGCGTCGATGATCAGGGTCTCCAACCGTCTCGATCGCGCGAAGATACCCGCAGTAAGGCCGGCGGGTCCGGCCCCTACGATAATGACGTCGTACATCGGCTCATAGAACAAACGAGGTCGATTTAAGTGTTTTCCCGACCCCTTCCCGCGGTACCGGTTTTCGTCTCCCGATATAACTTGTCCAGTCCCAATAGTTTCATATAGCAATAATGTCATTAACCAGTACTCGGGATAGGGATGATTTAATGAAGAAGCCGTTCAAAAGATTCAAGGAAGGAGCGCAAACCTCTGAGACGGAAGATTACATCGACCTCGGGGCTATTCAGCTCGAGGATGAATCGAAGCTCTTGGGAACGGGCGCAAAATCTTTCGTGAGGGTTGCGGAGATATACAGGTACGAGGACATCAGCAATCTGACAAATCACGTGTACGAGGGGAACATCTTGATCGTGGACTACGATTCCATCTCCAGCGACGAGCTGGCTCTCAAGAGGATAACAAACGAGCTCAAATCGGTCGCACAGGACGTTGGAGGGGATGTGGCCGGCATCGGAAAGAACCTTTTGATGTGCACGCCCGGTGGAGTCAAGATCGACCGGAACAAGATCAAGGGAACCTACTGAGCCCCAACCTCAGAGATGAAGAACTCTCCGTTCTCGAAATTCAAATGGTAATAGTCCATAGAGTGTTTTGTGTGGCGCATCTTGCCGCAGTGGATGGTGAGACACGTTCCCCTTGTGTGACTTACTTCAAAACCAAGGAAGATCACACCGTCAGCAACCCTATCCTCGTGCTGTTTGAACATCATTGGCCCTTCGGCTTCGCTCAGGACTATCGTGGTTATTCCCTGTTCCCTCATCGAGTGAAAGAAACCCGAGATCGCATCTCTGGATGAAGATCGGTCATCGAAAGAGTTCAACACGTTCAGGGAGTCCAGGACGATCAGGGAAGGCTTCTTCTTTGTCCTGGCCAGGAACTTGGTGATTATGTCGAACCAGTTCCCCGCGTCCTTGGCCACATCCTCGACCCTTCTCATCTCTCCGATGTCCACTATCGACTCCTTATCGAGACCCAATCCGAGACCCGCAGCCGTCCCGAGCAGGCTTTCCTTGCTCTCCTCGAGCGTCAGGTACGACCCGCTCCCGCCCGCTTCGATGTAGTGGGATAGAATGCTAAGGGCTATCGAAGACTTCATCGTCCCCGTCGGGCCTGCGAGCAGGACCACATGAGACCTGGGTATCCCTCCGCCGATCTTCGCATCAAAACCCTTTATGTGCGTCCTGATCCTTCCGACATCCTCCACCGTGGCCAGAGACTCCAACTTGGTCGTCAACGTGTCCAGCTGCTTCTGGATCTTATCCATTTCTCTCTTCAGGCTCGCCTTATCCTCTACCACAGTGGCCCCTCTGCGTCCCCGGAACTTCAATTCTCCCCCAGAACCAGTGGACGATTTCGAACCCTAATGGCTTTCGGAATCTTTATCTTTTTCCCAAGGCTGGAACGAACTGAAGAACGTCTAGTATAAATACCAAAGGCGACCAATATTAGCGTTCCCGACAATGAACGGACACAAGTACACAGGAGACGGTATCAATGAAAAGACAGGTGAACACAACGATGGGCGACTATATGTTATGCATATTGTCAACCAGCCCAATCCACTGCGAAACTTATTTATAAATGCGGGGGACAATATATGTGGAGAAGGGGATAGACTTGGCAATTCTGACAAAGACTAAGGACATTGGACCCGCTGGCACTCTGACAGTCGACGACCTGACCCGTGCGATCAAGAACTCTATCGACCGCAGCGGGATGAAAGAAAAGGAAGCCAGGCAGATGGCCCAGCACGTGATGAACTTCTTTGGCTACAGCGAAAGGATCATCGACAACATACTCGAACCCGAGGACAGGGACGCCTTCTACATGTTGGAGGACTCCGGCCTGCTCACGACCGAGAGGGAGGAGACCACCCTTTACGACGGGAGGGAGTGGAGGATCCATTATTGGATCTTCCGAAAGGAGAAGATAATGCAGCTGGTGAAGACCGCAAAGGCCAAGGAGGCCGCGCCGGACTTCGAACCGTCCATATACGACGATGTCCCTGAAGACATCTGGATGATAAGGGAAGGGGAGCTGAAAGAGGAATAGAGAAGACCTCATCGTTTCTTTCTCTTTTTGTTTCAGAGGCCATGGCATGGAAGGGAGCGATCCAGATGGAGGCCGACACGGCACCGATCTCGAGAGGCTTCATATCTCAACGGACATCCGACGGGGGCTGGTCTTCAAGCTCTTGGTCATCGTCTCTGTCGTCTTCTTGCTTCCCATGGTCCTCTGGATCCTCATCCAAGCATACCGTCCAATGACCGATATCGAGACGGCGGTGTTCTTTTTCATGGTTGGAAGCTTCGGAGTGAGTCTCGGCACGGCGGTGGTGTACGGGGGTCTGATCAAACAGCATTTGATGCTCGACGGCGAAGGCGTCACGTACATCCACAAACCGGCGAAGAAGCACATACCGTGGTCCGAGCTGGAAAGCGTGAAGCTCCCCGGGGTGAACCATCCAGAAATGATTCGCTGTGGGGCACTGTTCAGTTCTGAGAGCGTTGAGATTGTAGTTGGGTCCGATTTCGACAAGAGCGACCTGATAGATGTTTCGAACTTCCTCGAGTCGTACCAAAAGGAATTCAAGTTCCAGGTCATTGACAAGGAATGAGCTACTCGGAAATGACCCTGGTGACCACGAACTTGTCATCGGCCCTGATCAGAGTGAGATATCCCTGGAAGTGGTTGACCTTCCTCATCTTCACGCAGCGTATCCTCAGCTGGACATCCGTCTCGCCCACCTCATGCTGCTTCAGGAGGAAGATCCCGTCAGCGAGGAAGTCTTCCCCAAAAGACACCAACTGATCCTTTCCGTATGGTATCTCGGAGACCATGAGTGTGGTCGTTCCCAGATCCTTCAAGAAGCCGAAGAAATGATACAGGTCCCTCCTGGGGTTGTCCATCTTGAACAATGAATACAAAGCGGCGAGAGAATCAATGGCAACGATATCGAACTTGTCCTCCTTCACCCTCTGCTCGATGTACTTGCTGAGTATGTCGAACCAGTCCTTGGCGACCTCCTCGGACCGGTGCTCACGGCGGATCTGACCCACGTCGAGTACGTACAGACTGGAGTCATCCAGGCTCTTCATGCCCAGCTCTTCCATGGCGCTCGCGATGCCTTCCTGATCCTCCTCCAGCGTGATGAACAAGGCCTTGGAACCATTGCTGGCATTGCTGTGCAGGATGCTGTAGGCCAACGTGGTCTTCATTGTTCCGGGAGTTCCGCAGATGAGCACAAGGGATCCTTTGGGTATGCCTCCGTCCAGAAGCTCATCAAATCCTTCAACGTAGGTCTTGACCTTCTCTACTGTCATTCCATTGAAAGACTGGCTGGTAGGATATATAATTCAATCGTTCATGTTATCAATCTTGCGAACGAACCCAAAGGCCCGCGGACATAAACTATATGGTCAATTGTTACTTATTGCGGGAACGTGGACGTGACCGTTGCGATCTTGCAGGGCGTTTGGCTGATATTTCCGGCCTACGTTGCAGGTCCCGGCGCGGTGCTGATCGGCGGTGGAAGGCCCGTGGACGGCGGCAGGATGCACAAGGACGGAAGGAGGTATCTGGGGGATGGGAAGACCTGGAGAGGTCTCGTCGGAGGGGTCTCATTCGGGTTCATCATCGGCCTCCTTCAGGGTTTTGCCAATCAGTTCTCTGAATGGCCGGAGATGTCCTTCGGGAGCTATCCCTACAATGTTCTGGTGATATTCCTTCTACCGTTCGGGGCCCTGATGGGCGACATGATAGGCTCATACATCAAGAGAAGGAAGGGGGTCGAGAGGGGCCAGAAGGCCCCCGTGCTGGACCAGTACGACTTCCTCATCTTTGCGGTCATCCTGGTCGCGGTGCTTCAGTGGCCGTGGTTCTTCGAGCATTATTTAGACGGCTTCGCCATTCTGGGTCTGATAACCATCATCGTCCTGACACCGGTGCTCCACCGGATAACCAACATCATAGGCCACAGGATGGGCAAGAAGGAGGTTCCCTGGTGAACGAAGAGGAAACATGCCAGATATGCGAGGTTAAGAAGGCCACAGACGAATGCGTCACCTGCCACAAAAAGATCTGTTCGGACTGCTGCATCTCGGGCGTCGGCGTGTGCATCGGGTGCTCCAAGCCAATGGAAAAGGACATCATCCCCATGTTGATCAGCTGCGGGGCAGTCCAATATGGCACCTTCACCCTCGCGAGCGGTAAGGAGAGTAGCTACTACGTCGACATGAAGAAGGCGATCACCGAGATACCGATTCTGATGAGGGTTGCTGAGATGATGGCTCCCTACATCGGGCCTTCGGACAAGATTGGGTGCGTGGAGCTTGGTGCAGTCCCCATAGCCGTTGCACTGGCCTTGCAGACCGACAGACCATATCTCATTGTCAGGAAGGAACAGAAGGAGCACGGTACCCAGAAGGCGTTCGAAGGCGAGGTCATGACAGGCGAGAGCGTGATCTTCGTGGAGGACGTCACGACCACTGGCGGTTCTTTGGTGAGAGCGATAAGCCTCATCAGGGACTCCGGGGGGGTCATCGAAAAGGCACTCGTGATCGTGGACAGGGAGGAAGGGGCGGCCGAGAACCTGGGCAACATCGGCGTGGAACTCATACCTTTGGTCAGGGCCAGTGAGATAAAACAGTAAGGCGCCGTTCCTCAAGAACGACCCAATAACCTTTTAATACGGGTAGGCAAATCTGAAAGCAGATGAGAAAACTCTGGGCATTTCTGCTCTTTTCATTGCTCTTGATATCCTATCTGGCTGTGCTTCCAGCTCCCTCAAAGGGCCAAACGGCCAAATGGACCTTCATGGTCTACATGGGCGCGGACAGCAGCCTTGAAAGCTTCGGCATCGATGACTTCAATGAGATGGCCGCCGTCGGCTCAACGAACGATGTCAACATCATCGTTCAGTTCGACCGCAGGCCCGGCGGAACCAGCGCCCATGGGGACTGGACCACGGCGAAGAGGTTCTTGGTCGAAAAGGATATGACGCCGGACCCGGTCAGTGCATTATCGGACATCGGCGAGGTGAACATGGGCGATCCTCAAGAGCTCCTGGACTTCATGGACTGGGGGATGACCGACTACCCCGCGGACCGGTACTTCCTGGTGCTCTGGGGACACGGTCTCGGATGGCGAGGAGTGGTCCAAGATTCTAGTTCTTCATCGGATTACCTTGAGCTGGACGAGCTCACCTGGGCGTTCCAGTCCTTCGTGGTCAACAACAGCGGCAACAAGATAGATCTCGTGGGCGCGGATGCCTGCAGGATGACAACCGAGATGAACTACGAGCTCAAGGACTACGTGAGCTTCTTTGTTGGATCGCAAAAGGACGAACCGGAACCGGGCTGGCCTTATCATACGATTCTCTTCAACCTGACCAACGACCCTGGAATGGGACCCGCTGGATTGGGGAGAACCATCGCTGACAGGTACGTTGAATCGTACGTCGATCAGACCGGTTTGGCGGTGGCTTTGTCTGTGGTGGACTCAACTAAGCTCGTCTATCTGGCCGAGGAGGTCAGGAGATTCGTGGACCAGGCGAGAAGCGCCCTTCCGATGTTCCCGGAGGAGTTCAAATCGTCAAGGTTGAACTCGGAGAACTATGAAGGCTACGCCGTCTACGACCTTTACGACATATTCGAGAAGATCCAGGAGGAATTCGCCAACGACACGGGACCGTGGGCCGGGCCAGAAGTGCTCAGACTGAAACACGCCCTTCAATCGTCGAAGGAAGCCGTTCTTGCAACCGTATCCCACGAAAACCACTGGGACAACCCCGTAGCATCCATCCGCACCACTCACGCCCATGGGATGTCCATCTGGTATCCACTGATCATCAACAACCTGACTTACCATGAACTGGACTTCAGCAAGGCAACTGGATGGAACGATTATCTTTCGGATTACGTAGCAGTCACCGATGGGCAGGTCCCCGACCCCCTCATCGAGCCCGACGTCACTATCTTCAAATCCGGAACACCCGTCGATTATGTCGAACTGGTGATTATATCTCCTGTGAACGCGACGCTTGAGATTGATATATACTACCATTCAGAGCCCGAAGAGTTCGATTCCCTCACGATCCTCCTGAACGCGAATATCCAGGAGGTCATCACAATAACGCCTCCGGAGTACATGTTCGTGGATGTCGATCTCTACTTCCTGAACGAGACCAGGATATGGATGAACAACTCGTTTCATCGAAATGTCCTTGAAAAGGGATACACTGTGTCCGGATATGTGAGGGATAAGAAGGGGGACAACATCATCGGTGCCACGGTCAGAATTGAGAACATGGTGAGCGGGGAAAATGTAACCGTATCCTCCGGTGTGTCAGGATATTCCGGTGTCATAGCCCCATCCAGCCTGAGCGCCACGAACGTCACAGATACCATCAAGGTCACGGTCGAGTACAATGACTGGTCGGCATCATCCACATTCCTGATGGTATATCCTCCAGAAGAAGAGGTTGTCAACTTTGTCCTGGGAGCGGAGGATCAACCGTCCACGGACGCCATGCTGACAGGATTGCTCATTCTGCTGGTGATTGTGGAGGCCGTCTTCGTAGTGTTGCTGGCCTTCATGTTGAAGCGGCGGAGAGAGGATCCCCCTGAGAGGACCGGTGATGAACTGCTGAGGGATCTCAAACTGGAATAAGCCGCTCACTGGCACCTCGTCAAAACTGTTATAGCCATAGAATCATTCTCGCATTCGGAGGCGGGTTGGAAATGAAGCTTTGGGCGTCCTTGTACGCGATGGTTTGGCTGTCATTTGCCGAGATCGTTTTCGTGGTGGTGGTTGACCTCGAGAACTACATCCCGTATCTTGTGCCCATACACATCATCGTGGGCATAGCGCTCATTCTGCTGGCAGCTTTCAACTCAGTGGAGATTGAGAAGACCCAAGCGCCCAAGAGGATCGCCAGGATCGCAAAGGCGTCCATGATGATGGCCATTGGAGCAGCGGTCACGGGTGTTATGCGCGCCTTTATCGACGGCTACGTGTGCTTCATCAGTTTCATTCATGTCACCTTCATAATCGCAATGATCACCCAGGCATCGTCTGCGGCCACGGCATATGACATGTGGGAGGAGAAGGAATTCCTGCATCGGTCCCAGCAGACTCTGGATGAATTCGAAGAGGAGGAAGACGGCCCTGACGAGGCCGGCGACCAGACCATGTAGAAGTTGCCGGAATACTTTCACTCAACTCCCTTTCCAGAGCTTATATACTCTTCTTGGTAACTAGGAAGGAGGGATAGAGATGCAGACCGTTCACATAGGAAAGAAGGGGGATGAGGTATCGATACAGTTCGGTTATGATGAGAGACTGGTGGAGGTCGCCAAGTCGTTCTCCAAGAGGAGGTTCGATCCAGGGTCCAAGGAATGGATGGTCCCGCTTTATCTCTACAAGGATGTGGTGAGGGAGTTCGAAGCGCAGACCTGCGTCGTGGTGGTGGACAAGGAGATCGAGCGTTACCTTCTGGAAGGCAAGGAGTTCGAGGTGGAAGCGACCGAGGTGTTCATAAGGAAGGTCGGGAACGATTACATGGTCTCTTTTGACTACGACCCCAACCTCGTGAGGGAGGTCAAGGCCCTCGATGACAGGAAGTTCGATCCGGACACCAAGGGATGGTTCATTCCGATCAGAGACGAGATCAAGACCTTGCGGGAGGTGATTTCCAGGTTTCAGTTGACGGGATGCCAGATTAGACTGCATGAGGACCTGCAGGGCTACCTGAAGAGCTGAGAAAGAGTATTTATCGAGCGGTCGCATACTGCTCAAGAACCCATCTATTTAGAGGAGGAGGGGTTTGGAAACCGAGGAACCCAAGGTCTACTCCGTTACGGAGATCACGCATCATATCCGCAGGATTTTCCAGCAAGATCCCACATTCATAGAGATCATGGTCAGGGGTGAGGTCCATAAGTTCTCCACCTCAGGTGCGGGACACATGTACTTCACTCTGATCGACGAGAGTTGCGAGCTTCCATGTGCCATGTTTAGGGGGGACGCAGACAAGCTCGAAGTGAAGCTGGAGGACGGGCAAAGCATTATCGTTACTGGAAGAATCGACGTCTACACGAAAAAGGGCTACTACCAGCTTATCGCATCGGACATAAGACCCGAAGGGATTGGAGAATTGTACATCGCCCTCGAGAAGTTGAAGAAGAAGCTCGAAGAAGAGGGGCTGTTCAAGGACGAATACAAGAAGCCGTTGCCGCCGTTCCCGATGAGAATAGGCGTTGTCACCTCAAAGACCGGAGCGGCGGTGAGGGACATATTCAAGATACTTGGAAGAAGATTCCCGATTGCCGATGTGGTTCTTGCGTCCGCGGTCGTTCAAGGAGAACAGGCACCACCAACGATAGTCGAGGGGATCCAGAGGCTGAACTCGCTTGGCAACGTGGACGTCATGATTGTCGGAAGGGGCGGAGGGTCCATCGAGGACCTCTGGTGCTTTAACGACGAATCGGTTGCGAGGGCCGTCTTCGCCTCGAAGGTTCCTGTCGTTTCCGCGGTCGGTCACGAGACCGATTTCACGATATGCGATTTTGTGGCCGATATGAGAGCGGCGACCCCAAGTGCGGCAGCAGAGCTCGTCGTGCCGGATATGATGGAACTGATGAGCCAGCTTTACGGAATGAGGGAACAATTCGAGAACAAGATGATCGAGTTGGTTACGAGGCGTCAGGACGCTGTGTCATCGTACGGAACCATGCTGAAGCCCAGGGTGCTTTTGGATCTGGTGAACTTCAACAAGCAGATGTTGGACGAGGTCTACACCGGGTTCTGCGCCTCACAGAAGCATTTTCTGGAGATGTCCAGGCAGAGGATGGAGAGACTCGGAGGAATGTTGGATGCAGTGAACCCGCTGGCCACTTTGGACAGAGGATATTCGGTCGCATTGAAGTTGCCTGAGAAGGCGATCATCGATCGGATAGCAGCGGTCCAGGTGGGTGACGGGATTAACCTGATGGTCAGAGATGGTGATATTGAGTGCGTTGTGAAAGGAAAGAAGGAGGTTGAGAGATGGCAGAAGAGTTGAGTTTTGAGGAAGCCTTGAAGAAACTGGAAGAGCAGGTCCAGGTCCTCAGCGACGGGAAGCTGTCCCTTCAGGAGGCTCTGGAGAACTTCGAGGAAGGCATCAAGCTGTTCAAGTTCTGCAATGAGAAGCTGAAGGAAGCGGAACAGAAGGTCACGGAGCTCGTGGAAGGGGACAAAGGACTCGAAGAAAAAGAGATGGAATAAGTTCAGAAATTGGACAGAAGCCCCTTCAGGCGCTCCATCTCCGATCTTATCGCGTCATCATCTTCAGTCGAGCATTTTCCCCAATACTGAGAGTGTTTTGGTCTTTCCCAGTCGATATGGAGGTCCAGGTGTGTCGGGCCCTTCTCGTTCTCTCCCGAGATCTTCAGGTGGAATCTGGGGTACCTTTTCTTGCCGAAGGGTTTGGTGGCTTTGATATCATCCCCCTCGTTGGTGATCCAGTAGCCGTCTCTTCTGAGAATGTTGAGAGAATTCACGCGGTGGAGCCCTGGAATTTTCGTCCTCACACACTGCCCCCCTGAGATTACTAGATGTATATTGGATTCTTGATGTTATATTTGTTTTCTTTGGATGAGGAATGTCACTCTACGCTAGATTCAGCCTAAACCGTTAAATACCTTCCAGAATGCTTTGTGTCCCAGTGGGAGAATGCAGAAACTCTCAGCGGTGATTACCCAAGAAGGCGATATTTTCGTATCGTTGTGTCCCGAACTGGACATTGCCAGCCAGGGTAAGACCGTTGAGGAAGCACTGGG
>JAUVGH010000070.1 GCA_030593885.1 Methanomassiliicoccales archaeon | reverse complement strand
TCTCGAAGTTGATCGTAACGGATGGACGGCAGTTACCTGCTTGTTGTGAGATTTGGTCTAAATCTTTGTCTTCATAAGCGCATCCGACTGGTTCCTTTGAATTCGAAAAGCCGAAAACGATGTGTCCCCCTTCAAAATTCGCCAACGCAGCAATGTCTGTGGAAAGTCCTTTGACAACATCCTTTGAAACCTCTCTCTTGAGTTCGATGTGGGCATTCTCGCTCTCTCGAACCAGCTTTTGAAGATTGTCCAATGACCCAACCATACTCTCTCAAATATCATGTTGGAATACTTAAGTTTAGCTCCGATTTGGCTATCTCATAATGCTAGTGGGGATATCAGAGTTCTGTTCTCCATCACAGGGAAGGAAGACACTTTGGACTCGAAGTCCCAGCTTGGCAACCTCATAGGATGTGCAATCATCAAACTCTGAGTAGATGCCACCTGTCCTTTTCGTCTGGGAACCGCTGCTGGTTACCTGGCTTCTACAGAAGCTACAAACTATGGGCATCGATCTCTGAGATGCGCTAGAGGATTAGGCTGTCAGAGTTCTGGGCCCGACTTTGAAAGTATATTTGCGGACGTGTCCCGTTTCCGGGTCAGTTATGTTAAGAGTGAAACGCCCCGGTTTGTCGGCCCACAACATAATACCTTTGAGCCTTGTCATGCCTTCTGGAACCTTTGCTTGGCTGATTTGAAAACCCTTTCCGCCTGAATCCCCAGGAATCGAGGCGTAATACATACCAGCCCTCGGTCGTTCAAGTCTTCTTCGACGGTTAGCCCAACCCGGACGAGAAACTTCCGAATGGATCATTCCGCACAACTTGCAGGCGTGGGCAGGGGGGCGTCCAGGCATCACAGTCTTCTTCATTGACAGTACAACTTTGTGAGCGTGAGCCATATGGACCCTTATGCCTTTCTCGCTTAGACCTACAAAGTCACAGAAACAACAATTCACTTCTCTCATGACATTTCTTCATACTTGAGAAAGTACTTAAGTCTACACACAGGCTTCATTCGGATTCTGATGGAAGTTGCCTCTGACCAGCGATTGTACGGAGACGGGACACGGCTTCCTCATAAGGTAATCGACCCCCCACACTGTCAATTCTTTGTGTCAACAACCATCGATCATAATCAACGGTCAGCATCAGTATCATATTTGAAGCAGTGAAAATCCAGAAAGCGCCAAGAATGTACGATAGTGAGAACTGGACACCGATTATGAGAAGCCAAACGACACCGAGACCTACGCCTAAGACGAATCTCCAAAGGACCCGTTGAGGATTCACAACGACCGAAAACGTCCTTTGGTGTCTGAACCAAAGGTATTGCCATGTCCAAATGCCAAAGAGAGCTGCGATACCGACAACGAAAACGAGTATGGATATATCTATCCAGATTAGAAGGAGAGACATAACGGCGAGGAAATAGACGGGAATGAGCAGAAAGTAGAGATTTTGAAGGTCCCTCCGATCTCCATCATCGTTCAACAAACGATAAGGATATGTTGTAGGTGCCCGCGTTTCCAGTTCTTTTGTGTGAGATCCACTGCGCTTAGGCCGGGAGATCAAACATTTTTCAGGAGGAAGTACTGACCAAAGGGCCTGCGAGAGTTGCTTGTCCTCTTTCGTCTCAATAGAATTCTTGAAGACATAGATACCTTTCTCTTTCGTAAATGGGATTCCAGCATCCACGATGACTCTGATTCTCCTATCAACAGTAGGTTCCATTCTGAACGTCCCTCATTCCGAACTTAAATGCGTGTTCTATCGAGACAGTGACGCCTACGCCGTCCCAAGCCAAACCAGCTGTCAGACCAGTAGGCTTGATGCTGAGAAGACCGCCCACCATCCTCGCAATGTTTGATGGGTTAAGAATGGCGGTCATTCTAGAGAGTCTCCCTCAGGTCCATCTTCATCGATTCCTTTAGTTTTCCAATCGCTCCTGCCACCTGATTTGTCCAGTCTTGACTGGGCTGTGGAGGTACAAGACCTTTGTACCCAGCTCTTTCCAGTATAGATTGAGAGCTGATTGACGTTGCTTGGTTGAATATGAGACCGCTGACCACTTCGAGGTCTCTCCTGACCTCATCCGAAGCCTCTAAGAAATCGAAGGCGTCCGCCTCCGTCCTAAACTCCCTCGAAACTACAGTGTAGCGAAGCCACCCCTCCCGAACAACGATCTCCATGACTTGCCTCAGAAGCTCGGCTAGCGCTTCCTCATCTTTGAGATCCCCATCCTCTGTTTCTTCGGCATCTGGGATTTCTTCATCTATGACTTCGAGAATGTCTGGAGAGATCCACCATATCGCTCCCCCCAAGACCTTTGCGAGATTCCCGAGAACCTCGTCTTTCTTGGCTACATCAACGGACTGGACCATTGACAGTCCCTGCACTATCAGCGTGAAATCGTCAATAATCGAAACAAGTCCAGCATAGCTTTCCCTCTTTGCGGAGTAAAGAATTGCAGCTCTAGCCTTTCTCTTTTCACCTCTGTATGCGACATAGACCCCAACAAGGACCAGCAGAAGAGCAAATATCGTGCCGATTACGAAGTCGGTTTCAGCCATATTGAATCCCTCGCTCTACATAAAAACACCCTCCCTAATAAACCTCCCTCAACTAGCCTCCACGCACTGGAACTGCGAAGGACTAGCTGCAACACACAGACACCAACCTAGGGCGAAACATCTATTGGTTGTCCACAGTCTAGGTAGCCTCACTTGGAACTCTAATCCAATACCCAAACTTCGCCTGCAGGGAGTCCCCATCCATCATCTCTTTCAAGAAATAGAGCGGAGCCAATTCGTCGATACCCTCTCAAGAATTCCTTGAGAGCCTGAAGGGATTGAGGTGTGCCAAATGTATATATGTGTGCCCCACAGACTAATTATCTGCTACACATTCAGATGGTGAGAGAAATGCCGAAGACAGAAAACAGAAATGAGCTCAAGACTAAGTTCTATATCAAAGGGGCTATGGCCCTATGCACACCTAACGGCAGAATTACTGAGGGGAAAGCAAACAGATTTGACACGATCTGCTTCATTCTTGGGAACCTAGTTGACTTGGAGGGTCATTCTTTCAACGATGACTCGAAACGGAGAGTAATCAAGAAAGCACTTCTCAGACTTCGTGGATACAAGAGTCGCTCCCTGCCATATTTCAGCCGAGCTCTTGAATGCGAGCAAACTGTGGCTGAGCGGAAGCCTTGGAAGCGATTTCATTTCGTATATCCCCTCAGCATCCCAATCAACAGCATATCCCATCGGAAATGGCTCAACACTTGCGGTGGCAGAATCTATATTCACGGAAGAGAACAGGCATCTGCATTGTATGACCTTCAAGAAGCCTTCAAAGCTAGAAGGCGTTACACAAGGGAATACACAGAACCGCCTATGATTGATTGGACGTTCCTTTCAACATCTGAGATGGGACAGGATTATCATCCTGCCCTTTCAATGGCCGACCGGAGGATTGAGCTCTTTAGGGCTCTACTGAACTTCAGAAGAATGTATGGCAGGATTACTTTGCATTTTGGGATGCCTTCCCCACTTTCGTCTATTCCTCCGGCAAAGCACATCTACATCTTCGATGAGCAACGGAAGTACATTGTCTTTGCCTACAACACACCGGAGCTCCCGACCTCCACCGGGCGGCTTGACGCTGATGATGTTAGGCTTTCCATTGACTTGCTGAAGCGAATCGAGAACATCAAGAACGGATCCCTCAAAGACATACTGATAGAGGCCCTCCTGTTGTACACAGTCGCTCTTGATGAGATAAGGCCACCATACGCTTTTCTCCACTTATGGCAAATTCTTGAGATACTGTGTCTCAAAGACTCTAGCACAACAGAGAAGGAAGTTGTCAAACGTGTAGGAGGCATCTTCTACAACAATCCGATACTTACGGACGCGCTGTGGGCACTCTACGAGAAACGCAACCTACTCGTTCATGAGGGTAGAATAGAGATGATAAGCTCTAGCGATGTTAATCAGATGAAAGGCTTCTCAGAGGCTATGATTCGATCGTTTCATGGTCTCGTGAACGAATTCAAGGACAGAAGAGAATTCACATATTTCTATCAGAATCTGAACATGCACGCAAGAGAAATCTCTATGCGGCGGAAGATCCTTCGAAAGGTCCAAGACCTACTGGTTCAAGGCTGAATCGCAATGCCCACCTAGCCCCCGTCAACAAGAGCGATGGACCAGTCAAATTACTTGGTCCCAAGTTCGATCATTTTTCTCATCAACAACTTCTGGACTTCATCGTCCTGAAGCAGTGTTGAGAATTTTCCATCCAGGCTCTCGATCTCATCCTGCATCGCCACGGCTGTTTGAACATCGAGAATAGCTCCGCACCTACTGCAGAACTTGCCTGTGGCTTTGTTGATCAGGGTGCATCGAGGACACTTCTTTGGAGCCAGTGTGCTCTCGATCTCCTCTTCCTTCGACTGCAGTCCTCTCAACTTCAGAATGGCTTCGTCCACATCACGTCCCGATAAATGGACATAGGTCGCAGGCATATCCGAACCCCTGACCCAACCCAGGTACTGGTTCATCTGGGCTTCGGTCAGATGGTTTGCCAGGAACGTGGCCCTGCTATGTCTGAAATTATGTGGGTTCGCTTTCTTCTTTACCTCGGCTTTCCTAGCAACCTGTACCAGCATCTTTCGAAGGGCGGCATACTTCAAGTAGGCGCCTCTGCCAACAGTTCCTATTCCCACCCAGAGAAAGCCATCGGGATCGTCCTTGAAGGGATGATTCTCCATCCATTCTGCAAGGTAGGGGGTGGAATCTATCAAGGGCACGCGTCTCATGCCGGTTTTCCCCAGAATGGTTATCCGTGTGAGGCTCTCATCGAACGAGACGTTCTTCATTCTCATGGTCAGCAATTCACCGACCCTGCATCCGGATTCCCATAGGACGGATATTATCGCTCGGTCACGGGTGGACCAGGCAGTGTCAATCATCGCCTTTACGTCCTCTTCTGACAGGAGTTCCTCGGGGAGCTTGTTGTTGTTCCTCTTCTCGGTGGTCTTGATCCATTCAACACATTCCGGGTACTTCTCCCCGCCATTGAGCCACTTGTAGAATACCTTTATCGTTTTCCTGAACTCGACCTTGGACGCCTCTGCCAGATCCATTTCCTCGACCTCGTGAAGGACCCGCCTGAAGTCGTCAGAAGCGGCGTCCTCGAATTCCTTGTCCAGAAGACGGGCAAGCTTGGGAAGATCGTCTAGATATCGAAGTATCCTTGCGTGTCCGATTCCTTCAGCGATGCGGTCACGCTGGAATTTGAGAATCTTGCCTTTGGCACCCTTTGAGATGCTCTCGAGTCCTTTGATGCTTTCTAACTTCCTCTTCAGTCTGTCCTTGTAGTTGTAGAGGTCTATTCTGGCTTCCATTGAGTACTGTATAGTCTCGGGGGGATTTTAACCTTTGGTTTAACGCCGAGGGGGAGATTTGAACTCCCGAGAGGGAAACCCTCACGTGCTCTCCAGGCACGCACCGTATCAGGCCGAAGCACCAAAGTATTTATACACACCATTCCCATTTTTCATCGCTTAGTTGAAGGGGAGAGGAGTATGACCGTTGAAGCTATCCCACCAAGGATTCCGACTCTCATCGCTGTGATTATGATTGCAGTCCCCATGCTCTTCATCCCCCCAGCAGCTGCGGAATCCGGCGGTCCAGACTCCCACGGATACATCTGGGTGGACAGCCGCACGCCGTCCCCTATCTACGCCTACAACTATGACGACATCGCAGCCTCCGGCAGCAGACTGACTCTTCCGGACGACGGATGCACGTTCGAGGTCAGCCTGGATTTCCAGTTCAGGTTCTACGGTACAATTGTTGACCATTTGTTCGTCTGCTCGAACGGCTTCATCACGTTCGCGGTCCCCGACTCATTCTTCGCCGACCAGCCGATTCCCGGCGCCTCAACTCCGAACAACAGGATCGTCGCCCTCGGGATCGACCTCAATCCTGGTGTGGCAGGAGGCGGCGACGTGTACATCAAGTCCTATCCCTTCTCCACTCCGCGCCGATTCGTAATCGCGTGGGAGAAGGTCTACAAGATCTTCACGACCCAGGAGCAGACATTCGAGATTATCCTCGAGCAGAACGAGTTGTCCAAGGACGGTCGCATCATCATACAATATGAGCACCTAGAGGGTCTGTCAGGGATGCCCCTTGTGGGCATCGAGAACGCGACAGGGAGCAGCGGCCTCATATATCCTGAACCGCTCGGGGATCAGCTGGCGGTGGCCTTCCTGCCACCTAGCGATGCAGCCCCGCCGCCAGATCAGCTCCAGGTCTCCGCGTCGTCCATCGCCCCGCCCACGGCTGCCCAAGGCAGTACCGATGTTCCAATGATGATGCTGAACCTCTCCGTTCCGACCAACGATGTCCTCGTCAAGGCCATCGAGGTGAACATCTCCGGGCTGGATGCGGGGACGGAAGATGTGAACAAGGCACGCCTTTGGCTCGACGACGGTAACGGTTCATTCGATCCAGGTTCCGGGGACATCGCGATCTCGGAGTCAAGTTTCGGCTCGGTTTCGCTCGTCGCGCGACTGTCATGCTCTGTGCCTGTGACCATGGCGGCGTCCGTGCTACTGTTCATCTCATTCGACATCGAACCCACAGCTAATGTGAGCCACTGGATAGGCGCCCGCCTCACCGGCGCAAATGCCATCTCCGTCGAGTATCCTGACAATGTCGGTTCCGTCGGGCTCCCCTTCGACACTTATGCGGCGGGCATCCGCACGGAGATCGTTGCGAGCCAGGACACGCTCATGCTGACCGGCTACACGCCTCTCTCCCCATCCTCGGTCGAGCAATGGGCCACCGATGTTCCGGTTCTCTCGATGCAACTGGATGCGGATCAAAACCTCGTCGATTTTGACGGGATGGAAGTGATGGTTGGCGGCAATGCGAGCGCATCAGACGTCTGGGCTATCAAAGTCCTTCAAGATCTGGATGGGGACGGAGAGTACACCCATGGAACCGATTTGCTCTTGGCAATTGGCGTGCCGAGCGGCTCGCCAGCGAGTGCCCAACTGAACTTCTTCCTGAGAGTCGTCTCGGGCTCACCTATGACATTCCTCGTCCTCATCGACGTGGCTCCGGACGCCGTCGTCGGCCACACAATGAACGTGTCCGTTGCTCAGACCGGCATCCTGCTCCCTGCGGGAAGCAATGATACTGTCTCAGTCGTTAGCTTCCCCGCTGCGGGGGGGTTGGCCACGGTGGTGCCAGGGACGCGCCCAACACTCGATCTGCCATGGTCCAATATGCCTTCGAGGCCTGATGGGATTTGGCAGGCTACCGAATACCTCCTCGATCCCGAGTCGACCGTCTCACTCGACGTCCCCGAAGGCAACCGCATCCCGGGCTTCTTTACCTTGGAGAACAACGCCACTCACCTCTTCATCGCGATAGACGCCGGTGGTGATCTGACGCCTGCCCAGGCCGACGGAGTCGCGATCGGATTTGACACGGACGCGAACGGATTTCCGACGGCAGGCGCGGATGACGTGTTCGCGGTCAACGCGACGGAGGGCTGGCACCTTCGATACGACCCCGGCAATAGCACATGGAAGGAGTTCGGATCTTGCCTCGCCGCTCCACCGACCGGTGACATCACTGTTCCCTCATGCTCGGCGGGTCTAGGGGCGACCGCCTTCTCGACGAAGCCGCACAGATTCTATGAGGTCACGATCCCACTATCATTCCTCGGTGTCTC
>JAUVGH010000088.1 GCA_030593885.1 Methanomassiliicoccales archaeon | reverse complement strand
ATCCATTCTCTTCGGTGTCATTGTCATTGCACAGGTAACCGGCTTCTCGGAACGATTTGCAGGGATATGGCCCTGGAAGAAATCCAGTGGAACAGGGAATCCAGGCAAGCACCACGGGAAGAAGCACTTCAAGAGAGCTCTCAGGGAAGGGGCCAAGGCTAGGAAGTTCAAGAACAGCTACGTATTCGGCCTCGGCGTCGCAAGGGGCGCCACCCCCTGTCTCAAGATATTGATACTGGTCCCACTGCTGGTGGCTGTGGACATCTATCTGGCGCTTGCTATCATACTCGTCTATGCTCTCACTTCCACAATCTACCCGGTCATCGGATTCCTGTCAGGCAGTATCCTTCAATCGGTGGAGAAGCAAGCACTGTATGTCAAGGTTGGAGCTGCCTTGGTTCTGGTTGCCGTCGGTGTCTACTCGATCATAAACGTCCTCACTCAGTCGCATACGGGGGGAGGCTGAGATGGGGAAGTTCTGGCAGCGCATCAGCACACCGCGACTGATCGCACAATTCGGATGGCTCGTCTTCGCTAACGCCTTGCTTTTCGGTGTCCCCTCCTTTGGCACCATTTCGTGGACGAGGAACATCTACTTCCCTGATGCCACGACCAAGTTCCTACAGAACGCCCCCACATACTCGATCGTCTACAAGCTGCAGGACACACTTGAGGGCGGGTTCATTACGTACTACATGGACCTGGTGATACCTCTTCTCATATTCGTGGTACTGATCCTCTTGTTGGGCAGATTCTGGTGTGCATGGCTGTGCCCTCTGGGACTTCCCCAGGACCTGCTCACCAGATTGAGGAGATGGCTCGGCTGGAAGAGGGTCGAGCTCCCCCCGAAGTGGTCGGTCGCTTTGCACCAGATGAAGTACCTTGGACTGTTCCTGGTAATCTTCTACACGCTTTCGCTGGGCTTCCCAGGACTGGGCCTCCCCGGTTTTCGAACCTCGCTGGCCATACCGTACGAGCAGCTCGATCCGAACCGGGCGATGTACGTCTATCCCCAGATCGCATTGGGGCTACTGCCTCCTAACACCATCGTCCCCCTCCTATCTTTGCTTACTTTCGGGTTCTTCCTGATGATGTGCTTCCCCATCCGAAGGTTCTGGTGCCACATCTGTCCTGCCGGTGCTATGATGGCCCCGTTCAACAAGTATGCATCCATACATCTGAAGAAGGACAACTCCAAGTGCACGCACTGCGGAATATGTGCGAGGGTCTGCCCAATGGAGATCAGGAAGGTGTGGACGGAAAGGGAGAAGGAGAACGTGACCGTCTCGGAATGTGTTCACTGTTACAGATGTGTGGAGGAATGCCCCGAAGATGGATGCCTGGGTGTGTCCGTCATGGGCAGGGTCGTGCTAAAATCCAAATCACCAAATAGTGAGTTGACGAATACGAAGGAAGGTGTCTCCACTTGAAGATCTTCGGCAGGAGGAAATCGGAACCAGACGCAATCGATAATGCCGGGTCAGTCGCCGTTGAACGAAGGTACGTTCCACTCAAGGTCAAGGAAAGGATGACCGAACGTCGGGACAAGGTCGTGAAAGAAGCCAAGGAGAAGATTCGCGTCGAGATCGAGAAGATCAGGGCCATTCCCAACAACCCCGAGTCGTTGGACCATTTCCTGGAGATCGGAGATTACTTCGGCAAGAGGTCGGAGGAGATAATCGGCTTCAAGAACAAGGGCGGGAAGGTCGTGGGGACGTTCTGTGAGTTCGTTCCCAAAGAGATCATCCATGCCGCTGGCGCTATTCCAATTCAGCTTTCATGCGGGTTCTCGGAAGCCATCCAGCCAGCGAACGACCTGCTTTCGGATGCCGGTCTGTGCCCTCTCATGCGATCCTCGCTGGGAACCATGATGACTGGAAGTTCAACATACTATGAAGCAAGTGACATGATGGTCAACCCCACACCGTGCGATGCCAAACTGAAGATGGGCGAGATCATCCAGGACCTTGTACCAGTTGTCACCATGAACGTTCCCAGGATCAAGGACAGCTTCTCTGCAAGGAAGCAATGGATCCAGGAGGTCTGGAACCTGAAGGAGAGGGTGGAGGAGCTGGTCGGTAAGAAGATACCGAAGAAGGCCCTTCGAGAATCCATCGAGACTTATCAAGCGGCGCAGAACGCATGGAGGAAGTTCTGGGACATCAGGAAGAGGGGGAACGTGATCTGGGGCAGGCAAGCACTGCTCGTATCGTGGCTTACCTACATTGATGACATCAAGAGATGGACCGAGAACATCAACAAGCTCAATGCGGAGCTGGAGACCAGGGTGAAAGAGAAGAACTTCGTTTGCGGGGATGACACACCCCGGGTCATGCTGGCCGGTTCGCCGATCATTTGGCCCAACTGGAAGATACTCAACCTCATAGAGGAATCTGGCGCCTACATCGCGTGTGATGAGCTTTGTTCAGGGATGAGAGTGCTCTGGGACCATACCGTCGTTGACGAATGGACCCAGAAGGGAATGATGGACGCCATCGCTGACAAGTATTTCCTACCCTGCACGTGCCCTTGCTTCAGCCCAAACCTGGAAAGGGAAACGAACATGCTCCGGAGGATCAAGGAATACAAGATCGATGGTGTGGTCTTCCACGTTCTCAAGGGATGCCACCTGAACAGCATGGATGCGGCCAAGACCTCCGTCTTCTTGAAGAAGAACGACATTCCAATGTTGAAGATCGAGAGCGAGTATGACGAGGGCGACAGGGAGCAGCTCAGGGTAAGGATCGAAGCCTTCTTGGAGATAATACAGACCAGGAAGGAGGATCTGCCGTTCTAGTTCTGCAGTATCGCAGTTGAAGCGGAAGGTAGTCCATGAAGCATATGCGCAGAAAGGTCATTGAGATCGAAGAGCAGGAAGGCATCAAGGTCAAGTGTCCATTCTGCGGATTCCGATGTAAGTACTGTCCTCTTGCATCGCTGTCCACCTGCGACAAGCTCAAGAGGCGATTGGAGTCCGGCAAATGGTCGTGATCCGGATTGTGGTGCGTGGCTCGTCATGTTTTTATACTTCGCATACCATTTTTGGACAGTATTATTGGATGGTGGGCAGAAGATGATCGTGAGTTGTGAGGATACTTGGTGGTTACTATGACTGGTGCAAATGGACTTGGCCTTTCAAAGATGTGGGCACTTTCAGTTGTCATCGCTCTTCTTACTTCATCTCTGGTTGCTTTTTGGCTGACAAGCCCACGGGGAGATGCTGGGCTTGGTGCGACTGCGTTCCCTGACGAGCCCGGAACTCACCCTCTCGGGAGCAGTGGAGACGATCCTAGACCTACAGGAACCACACTGTTCCCGTGGCCCATGCAGCTTCATGACGAACTGCACAGGTCGTACACTTCCGCTCCTGCTCCAGATTCCAGCACCGTCCTGTGGTCCAACGCCACTGGCCCGTCCACGTATGGGTCACCCTCCGTTGCCGATGGAAAGGTGTT
>JAUVGH010000067.1 GCA_030593885.1 Methanomassiliicoccales archaeon | reverse complement strand
AAGACATCTGTCAAAAACCTACGGCTACCATGAGACTTCGTTATGCAAGGAAACTCTAGGGATGTGGAAAGAACTGGGAATGGATTATCAAAACATGAGATGCAACTGTCTCCTATAGGGTGGTGAATTGTCGCTTTGACGACCGATAGCATGAGAGCAGATGTGAGAGGGGTGAATGAAGGTAAAATACTACGCTAAAGCCAAAGACTGGATTCTGCGAAGTTGGATAGATATATGCAAGAAAGTTCATAAGAACAAGCGAAGTGGAGTGACATTCATAGATCTCTATGCTGGCGATGGAGTCTGTGAATGTGATTTGCCATCAGATGATGTCGAGAAGTGGCCAGGATCAGCCCTCAGAGCGGCAGTGGCAGGATGTTCTGGTGTAGCTGAGATATCAGTGATTGTCAACGAGAAGAACCGTGCCAACTTCAGTTTGCTAGAGGACAGGCTGTCTGAATATGGAGACTGCGTGAAGGCAATGTATAATGCGGACGCTAGATATGCGATAGACGAGATTCTGGAGTCTTTGGACCCGGCAGGTCACAATTTCTTCTTCTTGGATCCATTTGGGCATAGTGACATTGATATGGAGCTTGTGAGGAAAGTCTCCTCTTTCGGAGGAAAGAGAGAGAAATATAAGGATGACTTCTTCTTTCGAAGACCTGAGATGCTCCTCAATTTTCCCAGCAAGGGTATGGCAAGATGTGTGGGTGCGCAGGAGTATGATTCAGTAAATCGGTTCTTCGGACATGAAGACTGGTTGCCCTTTGTGATTGACAGTAAGGAGAAATACGGTGAAGCTTGGAGCTACTACTTGACTCAGCAGGTTCTGGCTGAACTAGCTGAGTTCTATCCCCAACATGAAAAACGGAGCTGTCAGATACCGTTTGAAATCATCAACCAGCAAAACAAGACCAATATGTACTGGCTCTTGATGTTTACAACACATCCCTTGGCCAGAAGCATCTATTCGAATTTCATCAAGTATGCAGAGAGGTTTCTAGAGAATGACGTGCTCCGAAAATGGGTGGAAATCAGAGAGATTGCTAGGGCGAAGCAAGAGGGCATTAAGACATTGGATGAATGGTGCTAGCGAGAATAACGCGGAAAGGGTCAAGCGAAGATCAGTTCCCTGGCCTGCAACCTCTACCCCCATTACCCTTAAATACTCATTCTATTATCTGTAAGACTCCGACCAGGATGTACTGAAATGGCACGAGGTCTACACGCTGCAAGGCAGCTGAGCAAGAACCGCCAGAAGTATCGGTGGAGCGACCGCTATTACAAGAGAAGGATGCTGAAGCTCCGCCAGAAGTCCGACCCGCTCGAGGGCTCGGCCCAAGGCAAGGGCATCGTCCTGGAGAAGGTGGGAATCGAGGCAAAGCAGCCCAACTCAGCGATCAGGAAGTGCGTGAAGATACAGCTCATAAAGAACGGAAGGCAGATAACGGCCTTTTGCGTCGGAGACGGCGCGATCAATTTCATTGACGAGCATGACGAGGTCATGGTAGAAGGGATCGGAGGGTCCAAGGGGCGTTCGTACGGGGACATTCCTGGCGTCCGCTTCAAGGTTATTCAGGTGAACGGCGTATCTCTTGACGAGATGGTCCGGGGAAGGAAGGAGAAGCCCGTAAGGTGAGGGTGACAGATGGCAAAGAAGAAGGAAGAAGAGGTTACCCCTGCCAAGGAGAAGAAAACGGCTAAGAAGACCACTGCAAAGAAGGCTGCTCCGAAGAAGACTGTCGCAAAGAAAGCGCCGGCAAAGAAGACAACGACCAAGAAGGCGCCGGCAAAGAAGGCTGCCCCGAAAAAGGCTCCGGCCAAGAAGGTAACAACCAAGAAGGAGCCAGCCAAGAAGGCACCTGTAAAGAAGGCTGCCCCGAAGAAGACTGTCGCAAAGAAGGCGCCGGCAAAGAAGGTTGCTCCCAAGAAAGCAGCGCCGAAGAAGGTCAAGGAAGAAGAGCCTCCTGCTGAGCCTAAGAAAGAGGTCACCCCCGAGGTACCGGAACCTCCTGCACCTGAACCCGAAGTGGAGGCACCTCCAGAACCAGCAGTGGAAGTACCTCCTCCACCGCCGGAAGAGCCGAAGGCGGAAAAACCCCCGAAGCCAGAGGAAGAGATACCAGAACCCCCAAAGGAAGAGATTGCTCCTAAACCCGAGAAAGCTGAACAGCCTGCAAAGGAACCCTCGGAGCCCAAACCCGGGGAAGAGAAACCTCCCGAGCCAGCCCCTGAAGCCGAGAAACCGCCCGAAAAGAAACCTCCTGTAAAGAAGCCTCCGGTAGAGGACGTCCCCCTGTTGTTCGACACATGGGACTTCACCGAGGTGGAGGTGGAGGACATGGGCCTCAGAAGGTACATCAATCTCACACCGATCTACATCCCCCACACTGGAGCCAAACACGCCAACAAGAGGTTCGGAAGGGAGAAGGTCAACATCGTCGAGAGGTTGATCAACAACACCATGCGCACCGAGAGGTTCACCGGGAAGAAATCCAAAGCGTTCATGGCCGTCAGAAGGGCGTTCGAGATAATCCAGAAGAAATCAAAGACCAATCCCATTCAAGTGCTCGTGTATGCCCTCCAAAACGCCGCACCCAGGGAGGAGATCACCCGTCTAAGGTTCGGCGGAATATCCGTCCCGAGGGCGGTGGACATCGCCCCATCGAGAAGGCTGGACCTAGCGATAAGGAACATCTGCAAGGGCGCCGTCGCTTCCACCCACAAGAACAAGAAGCCGATCGAGGCGTGCCTGGCAGATGAGATACTCATGGCGGCAAATGAGGACATCTCATCATTCTCAATCTCAAGGAAGGAAGAACTGGAAAGGGTTGCTGTTTCCGCACGTTGATCTGGTGATTTTATGGGCCGAAAGGAAGACAACATAAAGAAAGCTCAGAAACTGATGAGAAAGACCGAGTTCATCAGGAACATCGGGACCGCGGCGCACATCGACCACGGTAAGACCACTCTGTCCGACAACCTCATCGCCGGAGCGGGCATGATGTCCGAGGAACTGGCTGGAAAGCAGCTTCTTCTGGACTACGACGAGCAGGAGCAGGCGAGAGGCATCACCATCAACGCGGCCAACGCATCCATGGTGCACGAGTTCGAGGGAAAGGAATATCTGATAAATCTAATCGACACCCCGGGTCACGTGGACTTCGGCGGTGACGTTACCAGGGCCATGAGGGCCATTGACGGCTGCATCATCGTCGTATGCGCGGTGGAAGGGGTCATGCCCCAGACCGAGACGGTCATCAGGCAGGCGCTAAAGGAGAAGGTCAAGCCGGTGTTATTCATCAACAAGGTGGACAGGCTCATCAACGAGCTGAAGGTGGACCCGAAGGAGATGGAGAACCGGTTCTTCAAGATAATCACAGAGGTCAACGACAGGATCAGGAAGCTGGCACCGGAGGACATGAAGCAGGACTGGCAGGTGAAGGTGGAGGACGGCTCGGTGGCGTTCGGTTCCGCGTACTACAACTGGGCGATATCCGTGCCTTTCATGGAAGAGACCAACATCTCGTTCAAGGACATCTACGACTACCTCAAGAACGACGACCAGAAGACACTGGCCAAGAGGTCGCCCATTCACAAGATCATACTGGACATAGCAGTGGACCACTGTCCCAATCCCCTGGAGGCCCAGAAGCTCAGGGTTCCCCAGATATGGCACGGCGACCTGGATTCACCACTGGGCAAGAGCATGCTCGAGTGCGACCCTGGGGGCGACGTGGCTTTGATGGTCACCAAGATCATCATGGACCCTCATGCTGGAGAAGTTGCCGTCGGAAGGCTGTTCAGCGGAACTGTTGTCAAGGGGCAGGAACTGCAGGTGGTCGGAATGCCCAGCCCCAACAGGGTGCAGCAGATCGCGTTGTCCGTCGGAGCGGACAGGATACCAGTTGACGAGATAATAGCAGGCAACATAGTGGCTACCGCAGGCATAAAGGACGCCGTTGCCGGCTCGACGGTATCCTCCAACCCCAACATGGAGGCGTTCGAGAGGATAGTGCACTACTCCGAACCTGTGGTCACGGTGGCGATAGAGGCCAAGGCCATGAAGGACCTTCCAAAGCTGGTGGACGTTCTGAGAACCATCTCAAAGGCGGACCCGTCCATCCAGATCGACATCAACCAGGAGACCGGGGAGCATCTCATGTCCGGCATGGGAGAGCTCCATCTCGAGATCACCGAGTACAGGATAGTCAACGAACACGGCGTGGAGATCACATCCTCGGAACCGATAGTCGTCTACAGAGAATCCGTGGAAGGCGGGGGAGGCCCGTTCGAGGGCAAGTCCCCCAACAAGCATAACAGGTTCTACATCGAGGTCGAGCCATTGGAAGAGGCCGTCGTGGAAGCCATCCTGTCCGGGGAGATACCGTCCGAGGGCAAGGTCAAGGATGCCAAGAAGCTGGCAAGGCCGCTCCAAGATATGGGGATGTCCAAGGTGGATGCCAAGGGGGTCCACGGCATATTCGGATCCAACATGCTGGTGGCCATCACAAAAGGTATACAGTACCTCCATGAGACCATGGACCTCATCAGGGAAGCGTTCATAGAGGCGATGACCGAGGGTCCGCTGGCCAGGGAGAGGTGTCAGGGCGTCAAGGTCAGGCTGACCGACGCCAAGCTTCACGAGGACAGCATCCACAGGGGACCGGCGCAGGTCATTCCGGCGGTGCGTTCGGCCATCTACGGAGCGATGTGCCAGGCTGGAAGAGTGCTCCTGGAACCCAAGCAGAAGGTGTTCATCAACGTCCCGCAGGACATGATGGGCAACGCCACAAGAGAGATGCAGCAGAGAAGGGCGGTCATAGAGAACATAGATCAGGACGGCGACATGGCGAACATAGAGTCGAGGGCACCGGTGGCGGAGATGTTCGGATTTGCTAGCTCGGTCAGGAGCGTCACGACGGGAAGGGCGCTGTGGTCGACCGAGAACTGCGGGTTCGAGAAGTTGCCCAAGGAACTGCAGGCCGAGGTCGTCAAGGGAATCAGGACAAGGAAGGGCCTCAAGCCAGAGCCATACGACGCGGGATACTACGCCGCCTAATCACGGAAATAAGTTTAAATAGCCTATTCAGTATGATTAAGAGAACATATCAGGAGTTGAAAAAATGGCAGAAAAACCGCATCTGAATCTCGTGTTCATCGGACACGTCGATCACGGAAAATCCACACTTGTTGGAAGGCTCCTCCTTGACACAGGACACATCGAGCAGCACGTAATCGACAAGTTCCGAAAGGAAGCGGAAGAGAAGGGCAAGGCCACGTTCGAGTTCGCCTGGGCCATGGACCACTTGAAGGAAGAGAGGGAAAGAGGTCTGACGATAGATGTCGCCCACAGGAGGTTTGACACAGATAAGTACTACTTCACGATCATAGACGCACCCGGTCACCGGGATTTCGTCAAGAACATGATCACTGGTACGAGTCAGGCTGACGCCGCTGTTCTGCTGGTCGAGGCTCCCTCAGGAGTCATGGCACAGACCAAGGAGCATGTTTGGCTCTCAAAGACCTTGGGCGTCGAGCAGATGATCATAGCCATCAACAAGATGGACGCCACGACCCCGCCGTGGGACGAGAAGAGGTACAAGGAGGTCGTCGAACAGATCTCCGGCCTACTGAAGACTGTCGGATACAAGACCGACGAGATGCACTTCATTCCCGTGAGCGCCTTCACCGGCGACAATGCGATAAAGCCCAGCGAGAACATGCCCTGGTGGAAGGGGCTGACCATGCTGAAAGCACTGGACACTATCCAGGAGCCCAAGAAGCCCACACACCTGCCCCTGAGATGGCCTGTGCAGGACGTGTACACAATCACCGGCATCGGCACCGTTCCAGTGGGAAGGGTCGAAACGGGCGTCATCACACCGGACATCAAGATCGTGTTCCAGCCATCGGACAAAGTGGGAGAGGTGAAATCCATCGAGATGCACCACGAACAGATCCCGAAGGCAGAGCCGGGAGACAATGTAGGTATCAATATCAGAGGTATTGCCAAGAACGATATCCGAAGAGGCGATGTTGCAGGTCCTGTTGATAATCCTCCATCCGTTGCGAAGAGCTTCACAGCGCAGATCGCTGTGTTGAACCATCCCAGCGTTTTGACCGAGGGTTACACGCCTGTGTTCCACGCGCACACGGCTCAGGTCGCTTGTACGTTCGAGGAGATCCAGAAAAAGCTGAACCCGAAGGATGCCTCGGTGTTGGAAGAGCGATCCGATGAGAAAACGATCCTGCTGACCACCGGCGATGCGGCCATCGTCAAGATAAGGCCGACCAAGCCATTCGTCATAGAGAAGCATTCCGAGTTCCCGCAGTTGGGGAGGTTCGCGGTAAGGGACATGGGTCAAACGGTCGCTGCCGGCGTCGTCCTCGATGTGGAGAAGAGATAGTCCCGTCTGGGTCTGGGGTCCGCATGGTACAAAAAGCACGTATTTCCTTGAGCGGGACCGACCCCAAACGAGTGGACAGTGTCTGTCAGCAGATAAGGACCATTTCTGAGAGGACCGGGGTCAACATGAGCGGCCCCATCCCATTGCCAACGAAGAGAATGGTAGTTCCTTGTAGGAAGAGCCCTGACGGTGAAGGCTCGGAGACCTGGGACCGGTGGGAGATGCGGGTGCACAAGAGGCTTATCGACCTAGATGCGGATGAGCGTGCATTGAGACAGCTGATGAGGATCCAGGTACCTGACGGCGTAAATATCGAGATCGTCCTGAGGGATGTCTAGCTACCGCGGTTCTTTACAAAACACATATCTATCATCCCACTTGCAGTGCTCTCGCTAATCGCGTGAAAAAAGAAAGAAGAGAGGTTTTTTGTTCCCTACTTGACTAGTCTTCCTCGGAAGACGGACCAGACGTAAGATCCAGCAGCCATGGAAATGATGCCTACCATAGCCAACATGAACACGACCGGGGGAAGTGGGATCTCTTCCATAATGTTATCTTCCTGGGCATCTGCCAGTGGGGTGGTCATTCCGTTCCCACGTGTTGGCGGGTCACTTACGGAGCTCAGTTGCTCAATCACATCCACCCAAGTTATCGACGACATCTTGGCCCCATCATCGTCCCTCACGGTGAGTATTACCTTGTAAAATCCTGTGGCCTTGTAGGTATGTGAAGGACTGTATGTTCCCTTGTAGATCGTCCCGTCTCCCATGTCCCACACAATGCTCAGGGTGTCGGCTCCCGGGTCGGATATCATACCCTCGAGGGTGATTGACTCGAAAGCAAGAGCAATCTTCACGGGTCCTGCATCCACGCTTGGCGGGAGGTTCTTTATCTTGGCCGTGAGAACCTTGACCACTTCGCCTCCGTTGCCGTCTGTGACCGTCAAGGTCACCACATAGAGCCCGCTATCCGCATAGGTGTGATAGAAGTCGTTGCCGATCACTCTGGTTCCGTCGCCGAGATCCCAGACGAAGGTCAAATGGTCATCTCCTGGGTCTGTGGCCTCAGCATTGAAGTGGACAGGTGACCCTTCTGCTCCATGAACGTTCTTTGCCACATTGACGGTGGGCCTTACGTTGAAAACGGTAATCTGGGTGTAGGCGAATGCCACATTGCCATGCGAATCGTATACCTCGAATGTCACCGTGTAAGTGCCTTCGACTCCGAAGCGATGCGAGGTCTGGCACTTCTTGGAGCTTGTTCCATCTCCGAAGTTCCAGCTGCACTTGAACGGACCATGGTGTCCATCATTGACCGCGATGCCGAAGAACTGGACAGTGGTTCCCTCGAAGATCACCTCTTCCGTCGGCATCTCGATGGCCGCACTGAGTGACTTGTCGCTGATGAGCACGAACACATAGGCGCTGGACGTCTGTCCTTCGTCATCCGTAACGGTCAATTTGACGGTGTAGGTTCCGGGCACGGTGAACACATGACTGTACCTGACATTCGTGCTGGTCGTTCCATCTACGAACTCCCAGAGGTAGGACGTTATCCCAACATCATCGAAGCTGTCGGATGCATCGAACTTGATTGAATCTCCAACGTAGTGGTAGGAACTGTCTGTTGGTGAGCTTATGACAGCCGTGGGTGCATCCAAACCGGGCGTGAACTCAAATATCGGGTCGTAGTCCGTTGGTTTCTTGCTCGTCGATCCCCAGAGATCAGGCATTATGAGGACCGAGTCCGCCGAGGCATGCAGCTCTTCGATGAAATTGCCATTCGCATCCGAGTAATACAATGTGACCTCGTTGGTCACCACAGTGCCGTCGACATCGAAGATGTAGCTGATGTTGACGAATATGTAGCCCTTCTCCCCGGAAAG
>JAUVGH010000078.1 GCA_030593885.1 Methanomassiliicoccales archaeon | reverse complement strand
CTCCGTTGGCTGGATTTGTGGACTTGATATAGAAGCCTGGAAACCTCGTCGTGAAGTTCCAGGGATCCTCCGCCTGCGGGCCCTTGGTGATGAGATCGATCCCGTCAGCGCTCCTACCGTCCACATACGCCATGTAGAGAGTGCCTTGGGCGAAGTCGGTGGCGTGGTTCACCGTGAGCGTCTGATTGTTGTTCGACCACGCATAGGATTTGCCCGCGACATCTGGGCTGAGCACGAACAAGAAAGAGGAGGTGTTCATCGGCTCGCTGAACTCCACAACGATGCTCTTGTCGAGCGGTACGTGCAACGCATTGTTCACAGGATCCGTCGAGACTAAATAGGGCGTCTCACAGATTGTGTCGAAGTAGAACGGGTTGGGAGCCATACCTGGAACGAGGTCCATGCCTGCCAGGCTACGCCCCTTGGTGACATGGACGGTATATCGTTTACATTGTTCAAATCCTACGTGAGGGATGGTGAGAAAGGTTGGGGGTGCAGGGAGATCGTTCCAGTAGGCAGGAAACTCTCTTATCCGCGGAGTGATTGTCCATTCGACAGACGACTTATTCATGGGCATGCTGAATGCAATCTGGATACTCTGGTCGGTTTGCACATCTGCCTCCCCGTTTTCCGGAAACGTATCCATAATGGACGGATTACCACCACACATTGTCAGAAAAGGCCATGGGTTCGGTCTCCCTGGCGGTATGGGAGAAGGGACCATCGGATTCCCTTTAACGTTCTTCCCATCGATCTTGACTTCGTATGCATTGCAGGCGCCAAAATCCTGAGAGTGGGTGAGTTCCAGCTGCTGGTTCCCATTCGACCAGTGCGGCGTGAACAACACCTTGAGCCCACGGAGCAGCGTCCATTTCACCGTTGCTATATCCATAGGCTCGCTGAAGGTCACGGAAATCGGTGAGTCAAGAGCCACGTCAGTCTGAAAATCGAAGGGATGAGTCTCCAGGACGAATGGGTTGAGACATTTCGATCGAAACGTCCATGGATTTGGCACAGGGCCGGGAATCAAGTAGATTCCAGCCTTGTCCTCTCCCTGGGTAATCTGTATCGTATACAGAGTGCAGTTATGGAACTCCTCTGAGTGGGACAGAACGAGGCGGGCATCTCCGTTCGTCCACGTTCCGTTGTGCGTAATGTTCGGGGCTATCGTCCACTGGACGGAACTAGTGTTCATCGGCTCGCTGAAGTTCACGACGATGCTTGCGTTCAGTGGCACATCGAGGTCTCCTTGCATCGGGTCCGTGTTGGCGATGTACGGGAATGTAGGTAGCGTCACGAATATCCAAGGATTCACGACGCTCGGATTGAAGGGATTGTCGACGAGGTCGTTACCATCTACGTCCTTGCCAGATATTTGGATCTCGTACGCCATGTTTTCCGTGAATGGCTGGGTGTGGGTGAGGTCGAGTATCGTGTATCCAGAGCTCCATTGCGGGGTGAGCGGGACGTTCGGCTGAAGATCCCAGGTCACGGTCGCCGGGTCCATTTCTTCCGAGAATGTGACGGTGATAGGCCACAGCAGGGGCACGTCCCTATCCATGTGGGCGGGTTCCGTGCTCACGATGTAAGGTGGCGCGGCTGGACAGTCATACTCGACCGTGAGGTCCTCAAGGCTCGGGGTCGCGTGCGTGTCGAAGGTGCCGAAATCACCGAGGAATCTCAGGTAACGTTGGTTGTCGTGGCCTGTCCATATTGTCGACGGGGTAGTCGTGTAATAGGCGGATCCCGATCCGCCGGGCCCGACATAGATCCACGGCCCCGAACTGCTGTCGGCAGTCGCGAGCTGGAACCTCAGGAAGGTGTTAGCTGGCTGGCCCACTTTGTTCCACGAAAGATTCGTCCAGTCCACGTTCCCGCAAGTGCCGTCCAATGTAGAGGAGGAGTACTTCCCGGCGGCGCGATACGACGCCTCCAGGCTCCAGGTGTCCCCGAGCTGGTTGCCGCCTACGCCTCTGCCGCCGAACAGGATCGCGACGTCCGAGTTCGCATCGTATGTGAAGGCCATGAGCTGGCGGGCAGGTGGAAATGTGATGACGCCAATCGACTCCCAGGTGCGAGCGCTCGTGTACTGCCAAGTGTCCTGCAGCGTGCCTGAATCGCCAACGCCACCGAACAGGATGACTGATGTTGTGGCGGGGCGGTAGGTCATGGAATGGGACTGCCGCGCCGCGGGGCCGGTGACGGCCATTGGCGACCAGCTGTTCGTTGCAGAGTTGTACTCCCATGTGTCGCCAAGCGTTGTTCCAGGGGGCACTGAGTCGTCGAACCCCCCGAACAGCACAGTCCGCATCAGCTGCTCATGGTAAGCAATGAAGTGACCCGCCCGCGAGATGGGTCCTCCCGTTCTGAGGAGTGTCCAGCTGTCAGCGGAAGCATCGTACGCCCATGTCTGTAACGCGGCAGTCGTGTAGTTCCGTCCCACCATGATGTGGACCTTAGCTACCGAGTCGTAAGTCATGGAGCTCGAAAGCATCAATGGACCCGTGATGTTGGTTTCGGACCAGGTTTGTGATAGGACGTCGTATTCCCAGGTGTCCTTCAACCACACGTCTGGGTGGGTCCCGTTGACGCCGCCGAACAGGACGACAACCTGCAGCTCAGAATCGTAAGACATCTTGGCGAACTCTCTGCCGATGGGGTGGGGGTTCGGCCAGAACTGGGTCCACGTGTTGGTCGGGTAGTCGAACTCCCATGTGTCGTCCAGCTCGCTCAGAAACATGCCGTTGTATCCGCCGAACAGCACCGTCCTGTTGCCGTCTGATGAGAACGCCGCACCAGGGCCCTCTCGCTCCACCGGTGGTGCTAGGGGGTTCAAGTTCTTCCAATCCGTATTGTCCTTGACAAGTTCGACGTTGGCGTTCACTCCGGTCCCGATGATCACCGTCGAGGTGAAGATGGCACCCGGTTCGTTGAAGTCGCTGTCGGTCGTCCACGTCTTCGTGGCAGCAGCGACGTTAGGCGCCAGGAACACAGAGACGGAGAATGCTGTGAGTAGTAGAATGCACGTTGTTGCGACCGCCCGCAGTCCCTTCCTCATCGGCCCTCTCCTCCACGGCACCATTCACGTGGCTTCTCCAAAATTGGGCAAACTCACTAGTGAATCTGAGCTATATAATACATCTGCCCAAATCGCCGCCACTCTTGTAAGGTCTCTCTAGCGAACTCTTCTGATATTTGAAAGGATGAGCTCGATGAAGAATCCCGGGTAGATCATTTTGGTGTCAAGTGTCCTAGGGGCTAGCAGGGCTGGCAATCCTAGGATGGGAAGCACTTGACGGAATCGGATATTGACGCACAGATGAAGAGTTATTTGGCTAGGAAGGAGAACTCGGCAGAGTCGATCTCGGTGTGGGCCTTTGGGTCAATGTTACTGAGGATTCAAATCTCACGGTCGCCGGAATCGTTCCCCTCAGCACAACCATCTATCTTCAAACAGGATGGAACCTCGTTGGGTTCCCTTCTTTCCAGCAGGACTACACGGTTGGAAACCTCAAAGTTGCTGTGACTGCGGAGAGAATAGAGGGATTTGAGGCCTCAGCGCAGCCATACTTCCTCAGGTTGATGTTGGATGAAGACTCCTTGCAGACAGGATTCGGTTATTGGGTGAGAGTGGAGGCTGACGTTGACTGGATAGTCGAAGTGTCATAGTTCGAAAAGAAGGGCGACATTTCTTCATCCTTCTGACTTGTGCAGGAAGTTGAAGTTTAAGTTCGCAACAAATGTTGTCAAAAGTTGTCAGAAGGTTCTTATAATACACAAAAAAGAGTACAAATCATCTTTTATGTCCTGGATGCGATGCAAAGAGCCATCCACATCACTCCTGAGAAAACTTGTCAATGAGGGCTGTCCATGAAGAAGATAGACTGGAAAAGAGAGATTCCACTCTTCTTCCTCATTTCTTTTATGATATGGTTCGTCCTGCTTGCCTTTTTCTATGGATTGTTCATGATCGTTGAGTACCATCTGTCCTTTGATTGGAAAGCACGTCAGATACTAGAGATGAAGTGGTTCTTCTCTTTGTACTTCTCAATACTTTTCTCACTGGAAGCATGGGCACTGGGTGTTTATGACTTGATCGAAAGATATCTGGAGCGAAAGAACATCCTGAGGGTTCTGGGTCCAGACAAAGAATAGGATTTGTTGACCTGAATTTTCAACCACAGTGATAGGCCAATGAAGGTATGTCAGATTAGCTCGCGAACCATATGCAAGGGAATCGTGGGCTATGTCGTAGAACATAGGGGAATACGACACTTTCGAGCTACCGCCGATTGATTCTTCTTCTCATAGTCACTGGGATGCTTGGTCACCGCGATTGCTCTCGCGCATTGGTATCTTGCGGCTTCATTCCACCATCCTTCCGTGCAAGCCTCAGGAGCGAGAACAGCACTCCCGCGACAAGGATCAGAACATCGACACCCGTCCCCCAACCGATGACTGGAGGGATCTTGAGAGAATCGACAAAGACAGAGAGGATGCCCGTGAGGATCTCGGCAAGAATGAAAGGCAGACAGGTGAACGCAAACGCCTTCGCGACCGCTCTGCTGTCCTTCCCGCCCTTCCACGGCCTCCTCTTCGACGACCACAGCCCGATCACCGCCAGAACGATTGCGAATATCAACGCGATAAGGGGCTTGTAGTTGGTCTCCACCTCAGGCGGTGGCGGCGTCTTGATGGTGAGAGGTCCGCTCTCATCCCATCCTTTCAAGCCACCAGAGTCGATGACGGTGATGTTGACCACAACGTCCGCGGCTTCCGTGTCCGGCAGCATCCAGAGATACGATCCCATGCCTGTGAGTCCTGCTGCTATCGAATAGGTTACTCCCCCTGTCGTGTAGTTGGCATAGATTGTCAGGTTCTCATAGGCGTCCTGTTCGTCGTGCATCGTCCAGGTGATGGTGTGGGAGGATTCCTTGAGCCATTCCTCCCCGCCAATTGGTGATGTTATCGTGACCGTGGGCGGAGTGTTCGGCGGTGGCGGTGCCAACACGGTCACCGCGAGCCACTTCTCCGGTTCGGTGTTGTCCAGGTTGTCTATTGAGAAGAAGGAGACGTTGTGGTTACCCTCCGGTAGGGTGAAGCCACTAGAGTATTCAGCCAACACGCCGCCGTCCATCCTGTACAGGGTGACGTTCACGCCGCATCCCGAGTCGGTGGCGGTGAGTGTGAACACGGTGTCTCGTGTGTAAGGACCTGTGGCGGGAGAGAGCGTTGAGGCAGGAGGAGTATTGTCGAGATTGAGGGTGATCGTGTTGACGGACTCGGTGTTCCCGAGAAGGTCGGTGGAATTGTACTCGATGACGTGTGGACCGTCGTTTCCAGTCAAAGTGAGGCTGGAGGTGTACTGTCGCCACGTCCCACCGTCTACCCTGTACTGGATTACATCGAGTCCAACAGGCGTGACACCGCCGTCCGCAGATGTTAGATCGATTTTGGTGTTCGATGTAATGTACAATTCCGAATTCTGATACTTCGATTGTCCAACACCGACCGTTGTCGACGGCGGCGTGTCGTCGACCATGAGCTGAATCGAGTTTGTCGTCTCCACATTCGTCAGCAAGTCGTGTGAGCGGTACTCTACAGTATGAGTTCCTTCACCTGTCAGGAAGAATGACGAGGAGTAGACGACCCAACCACCGCCATCTATCCCGTACTCCGTGAAATCGAGTCCGACGGGCGCGACGCCTCCGTCCACGGCCTGCAGCGCGAGTGGCGTTGACGAGGTGACGAAGTTGCCGCCGACGAGGTGCTTGGGATCGCCTATCACCATGTTAGTGGTGGGTGGGGTGTCGTCCACCCTCAGCACGATCGAGTCGACGTCCTCCGTGTTGCCGGCATAGTCGACCGAGTACGACTCAACCGTGTGCCCTCCTTCCCCCGCAAGAGTGAACGTCCCGGAGGAGGTGTAGTTGACCCACTGACCGCCGTCCGTCCTGTACG
>JAUVGH010000016.1 GCA_030593885.1 Methanomassiliicoccales archaeon | reverse complement strand
AGTTCAGGAAACGCTATCGCAACGTGGACGTTTTCCTGCTCGATGATGCACAGTTCCTGGAGGAGAGAGAGGATGTCCAGGAGGAACTCTTCCACACCTTCAACGCGCTTTACGAATCCAACAAGCAGATAGCCCTCACATCTGACAGACCTCCCAAGGAAATACCCAATCTGCAGGATCGTCTTATCTCCCGATTCGAGGCGGGCCTGATAGCCGATATCCAACCTCCCGAGATGAGGACCAGGATTGCGATCCTTCGAAGGAAAGCGAGGGAGATGGGAGCGGATGTAAGCGGAGACGTCCTTTCGTTGATTGCCACACTGGTCACTGAGAACATCAGGGAGCTGGAAGGTGCCCTCAATCGTGTCATGGCATTCTCCTCTTTGATGGACATCCCCATAACCGAGAGCATGGCGAGGGATGTGCTGAAGGAACTCATCAGCGAGGAGGATCAGGTCAAATGGGACGCCAAGGTTGACAAGACGGTTCAGGACCTCAAGGAAGGCAGAGCTTACCTCGTGGAAGAAGAGAGACCTCAGAACTGCTTCAAGCTCCTTCAAGGCAGCCTGAAGGGCGCGAAGACGGGACTTGTGATCACCAGAACCAATCCCAACCGGGCCAGGGAGAAGTTCAATATCAGAAGGGGAAGGATCATATGGTTGACCGACAGAGAGAGTACGACCGAGGAAACGCTTCCACCAGTTCTTGAGCGCCTGGTCTATGTGATCGAGGAGTTCATAGAACAAGAAAAAGTCGGGACCATACTGTTGGACGGCCTTGAATATCTCATATCCAACAACTCCTTCGAAACCGTTCTGCGTTTCCTCAGACAGCTGATAGACGAGGTCTCGGAAAGCAAGTGCATCCTCTTGATATCCACGAGTCCGAAGACCCTCAAAGAAAGGGAATTGAAAATCCTGGAAAGGGAAACCGTAACAATCAGCTTCCTGTAGAAACCTAGCTTCTGACCTCGGCCTTGAAGGACTTCAGGTATTTCAGTGCCGCCGAATAGTCTTCTTTCTTCATTGAAATGCTAGCCTGCTTGTAAATGCCCATCGCTTTCTTGAGATCTCCGCCCTTCATCTTGAGCTCCAGCAAAGAGTCCTTGGCACCCTTCATCTCCTCCATCAATGCCTTGGGCAGGGTCTTTGCCACCACTTCCTTGGCCCTTCTCGCGAACAAGGTGGCGGTCTCCCATCCCTTCCGGTTGACCGCTTCTCTCCCCTCCGCAAGGAGACCGACAGATTCGTCGGTGTCTATTCCCAGCGCGGTCGCATTCTTAATGAGCTCGCTTGCCTCATCAAGAGCCTGGTTGGCCTCTCGGTAGCTTCCCGCTGATCGCTGCAACTCGTTGATCGCCGCTTCCAGATCAGATATGGCAACTTCATAGTCCTCATCTCTGAGGGCAGTGATCGCTTCCCTAATCAACTCCTCAGAACCGTCGACCTCACAACCGACCTCTTTGGCCTGCTTGGTCTCGTTGACGAAATCCTCGATATCGTTGGCTATTTCCCTTGTCATGGCGTCATCGAGTGAGATGCGAGCGCTCTGAATTATCTTGACTGCCTCCTCGGTCCGGCGTGCCTTGTTTGCCGCCACCGCCTTGCCTATGAGTCCCCTGCTCTCGCCTATATTGAAACCTTGCTTCTTGGCAATTGCCAGTATCGGTTTAATCTGATTCACAAGTGCGGGGAGGATCTTGTAGAGGTCCTTCCCTTCGGAACTCTCCGGTGGGTTCTTCTTCAGTTTCTCCTTCCTCTCCTCCAGCAATCTGGCGGAAAGGGTTGGCACCACTTCCTTCGGAGGTGGAGCCGCCTCTTCGGGCGGTTCCGGTGGCTTCTTCATGACGAGTTCGACCTCGTCCTCCGGTATCGACGCGGCCTTGGGTTCTGGAGCGGGTTCTGCCTCCTCGGGTGGTTCTTCAGGAGCCTCTTCCTCCTCTTCAGCAGCCTCGAACTTCACACCGCAATTCCCGCAACTGTCAGCGTTGGCCGCGACGGAGGCATTACAGACCGGGCATTCGAATTCCAGCACTTCTTCGTCTGCGAACTCCACACCACAGTTGGGACACGATGTCTCATCTGCACCCACCAGGGATCCGCACGAGGGACACTCGAAGGCAGCACCCTCTTCGGTCACGGTCTCTTCGTCGGCCTCAGGCTCGTCTGCGGTGACTATCTCGTCCTCATCATCGAAGTGGCTCTCCTTGCCGATGGTCCTAATGTCCTCCAGCAGCTTGGATGACTCATCCTTGCCCACAATAGAAGATAGTATGTCATCAATCGCTTTGTCATCGGAGATTTCAATCTTATCTACGTCGAGTTCTCCGTCCATGTCGATGTCGAAAAGGGTCAGATCAGTATCGCATGAAGGGCATTTTCGAGCGTCTTCAGGGACAGGAGTATCGCATACTGGACATGTCTTCTTACCTTTGCTTGCCAAAGAAATTCCCTCGGCTGTTGGCCTTGGATTTTTGACTATGAATATCTTGGATATATATTTGTCGGTATGGTAGCCAGACAATGATTTTCGGAATTGGCTGAAAGGGATAGCACAATCGATAGAGTTAAATCCCAATTTCCACTATTCGGGGCATACTAGGGCAAGTGAAGAGATATGCTGAGGGACTCCATCAAGGGACTCGAAAAGGTGTTCAAAACGGACATCGATCCTCCGAAGGTCATTCTAGTAACCGGCCCACCCGGTTCGATGAAGACCAGTTTCTGCTACACGTTCATGTCAAGATATCTGAAGCATTCGGGCAAGTTCGGCCTCTACACAACACTGGAGGAGCCTTTGGACAGCCACTTGAAGAACCTGAAGAGCCTTGGCATCGAGGTTCCCGATAACATGCAGATATCCGATTTCACCGACCTGAGAGAGATCGACGAGGTTCTCGACCCGACTGAAGCCACCAACTACCTGGAGTTCGTCCAGAAAATGATAGAGCACTTCAAACGGATATACGGCGACGATTTCGTGATGTTCGCGCTGGATTCCCTGGGTGCGCTGTACTCTTTGATGGAAGAAGTCACGGACATGCGAAAGAAGATGTTCTACTTCTTCAAGATGCTGAGGGACAACAACCTAGTATCCCTGGTGGTGATGGAACGTTCGATAGGGGGCGAGTCCGCCCTTCTGGGAAACGAAGGGTTCCTCGTTGACGGCATCATTGACCTTGGCCTTGACAGGACCAGAGGGAAACTGGTCCGTTATCTAAGAGTGGAGAAGATGAGAGCGTGTGAGCACAGCATGGAGAAACATGCCATAGTACTTGGAAAGGGCGGAATGGCAGTGCTGGGTCCAGTATTCGAGAGTGGAGAACTATGAACGAAAGATATTTATCCAATTGGTATTATCTTCCGCCGACTCGAACATTCCGCAGTCCATCCAGGGGATGGTTTCTATGACTCAAGAAAGATTGTCTCTAGCAGACGAAATAAAGAGAATTGAGGACAGCCTCGCAGCCAAGGAAACAGAATTGGAAGAGAAGTCCCGAGGGCTGGAGGATGAAAAACGACAGCTTGAAGAAGAGCGTTCGGCCTGGGAATCCGACCGAAAGGCCTTCGACGACGAGAAAGCAGGCTTTGACGCCGATAAAGCAAAGCTGGAGGAAGAAAGACAGCGCATAGCCTCCGTTGAGGCCGGATTTGCTGAGAGAGAAGCGGCAATAGCACAGCAGAAAGAAGCTCTGGTCTCAAGGGAACAGGATGCCATTAGGTCCGAGGAAGAGGCCAAGGCTGCACTGGAAGAGGCCACAAAGAAAAGGGCCCAGATCGTCGCGAGGGAAGAGGAATTCCTGACCAAGGAAGAAGAACTGAAGAACGTCCTTGAAGAGAACATCAGAAGGGGCCAGACCCTGGTCGATCGCGAAAAGGATATCGTGAGATTAGAGGAAGAACTGAACGCCGAGAAGGAGAAAATCATATCTCAAGGAAAAACACTCCTGGACAAGGAGAATGAGCTGTTGTCGATGGAAGAGAGCGCCAGAGCTAGAGTTGATGCAGAACCCGGAGAAATGCCGGCTCCGTCTTTTGATGAGGCTCCGGCAGATGAGTCAGAGGCTCCCGCCGAGGAGGCTGAAGCGCCACCAGAAGGTGAAGAGGCGCCACCAGCAGAAGAAGTGCCGCCGGAGGAAGCATCTACAGAAGAGGCACCGCCGGAGGGTGAAGAGGCACCTACAGCAGAAGAGGCACCGCCGGAGGGTGAAGAGGCCCCGGCTGAAGGTGAACCGGCTGCAGATGTCGAGGAGGTTCCCTGTCCATCCTGCGGAACGGCTCTCAGCGCAAATGCAATCATGTGTTATGCTTGCGGCCACAAGCTGGTCGAGGATGAAGCGCCTGCCGAAGAGGGCGAGGCACCGCCGGAGGGAGGTGAGGAAGCACCGCCTGAAGAGGGAGAGGCACCGCCGGAGGGAGGCGAGGAAGCACCGCCTGAAGAGGGAGAGGCACCGCCGGAGGGAGGTGGCGATGAGGAGATCCCATGCCCAGCCTGCGGGACGATGTTGAGCGCAAACGCGATCATGTGCTATGCCTGTGGTCACAGACTCGAAGAGGGCGGAGAGGAAGGAGATGAGGGATCTTCAGACGATGAAGAGAAACCCAAGAAGGTCGCTCTCAAGAAGGTCAAGAAGAAGCGGGTCGTGTAGTTGCTTTTTCCTGCTTTGCAGACCAAGTGATTTCGGACGGTGAAAACCACTAACCAGCACCATATGGATAGGTATTTATAGGAATACTTACTTAACAAAAGACCAGTGCAAATGTCTTGTAGCGAGATTTAGAAAGGCATGCATATTGGCATCGGGAAACCAACGGAGGAAATGGTTATGCGAAATGATAAAAGAGAGCATATGGCTCGGACTATTTTGGCCGTATCAGTCGTGTGGACACTTCTGTTCTCAGGAATAGTGGGATTGGGAGCATCCTTCATCGCATCGGCGGGAGATGACCCCATAGAACCCACGGCTGACTGGGACTGCAATTCTGTTGTTACTGTGTCTGGGGACATTCTGTTGGACGGCGACCTTAACCTGCTTGCGGGTTGCTATTTGACGGTCCTGGACGGCGGTATATCATTCGCTCAGGATGATTCCAACAGGTATTCTTTGAATATCAATCTTGGTGCAACACTGAATTTGACCAACAGCTACATCACGATAGAGACCGACCAGATCAGGCCTTATCTGCTGCTTCCGGTAACAGTCACTGGAACGCTGATAGGTTGGAACGCGAACCTCCAGTTCCCCGGGTTCATTAATGTTACAGGGACGGTCGAGCTGTGGGACTCAGACGTCACTGCTCTCTCGAGCATACCCGGTTGGGTGTCTGGCCCAGACCGGTTCAATGATGCACCTGTTTTCAGTTTCGCCAACGGCGAGGGTCAGTTCTACAGAACCAGGATAGAGCCCATGTTCACCTCGATTTCGTTCGACAGAAACGATCCAACACTTGGCTATATGTATGACTTCAACGTCACTGGTGCCTCCGAGGTTTGGTTCGTGGATTCGTATATGAATATAGACTATCATAGCTCAGCTTTTGCTCACAACGCGCTTTTCGTGAGGGACGATTCAGAATTCTTCGCCTATAACATGACAATCGACACGGACTATGTCCTGGTAGACCGAATAGGGGCTATCCGAACGGCAGGAAACGGAATTGCTCATTTGATGAGGTGGGCGAACGTGCTCTGCGTGAATAATGAGAGCGTTCCAATCGAGAATGTCGCTCTCTCTCCCGTGCTCCTGCAAACTGGAGCCGCACCCCAGTTTCCAGACACTCTAACTGGAACTCCCCACAATTACATCCTCACCTATCTTGGTGAAGCAGCGGGTACCTGGCTGCAAACTGGACCGAATGGTAAGTCAAAGCTCCCACTCCCAAGCGAGTACATAAGCGACGGTGTCCCTCAGACGACCCCCAACTCAGAATTCCATGGCCCGTACGAGGTGACTGGAACATACAATACTCTCACCGATTCTGCCGTGTTTTCATTCAACCCTTATCCAGCGATGGATCCCGAGGATGGCACCGTAGAGATAACCCTCGTTTTCAACGCACCCATTCCTAAGCCCGACCTCGTGGTCACCGACATCCGCTGGACTCCACCAGGCCCATTTGAAGATGAGAATATAACTTTCGAGGCTGACGTACTCAACCAGGGATTGACCGGAGCCAATGACGTGTATGTGTGCTTCTATGTTGATGCCGTGCCTCTTAACAACACCCCAACGCACATACCGTTCATCGCAGATGGAGCCACAGTTACAACGCCCAACCTGCTAGTCGAACCTCCAGTGTATTGGGCGGACGCAACAGGAGACAACCACACCGTACTGGTCGTCGCAGATTGCCTCGGCTTGGTGTCAGAAGAGCTCGAGAACAATAATGGCTTGACCGATACTCTGTACGTCATCCCCCTCCTCCCCGACTATGAGATCATACCGGGATACATCTCTTTCCCACCGAATGCCTATATTGGCAATCCTGTTCAGATGGACATCACTGTTGGCAACCCAGGAAGTGATTGGGCGCCGGAGAACTCAGTGAATATCTACATAGGTGATCCGACACTTGGAGGTGCACAAGAGATCGGTGAAGTCCCGATATCCAACATCAGTGCGGGTTCAACGACCCAGACCTTCTTTGAATACACCTTTGACAAAGCCCAAGACTACAAGATTTGTGTAGTGGTCGACCAGGACGACTTGGTGCGTGAGGAGTTGGAATCCAACAACATGGCATGCAACATCTTGAGAGTCGACCTAGCACCGAATCTGGCCGTTACAACCAACGACATCGGTGTTGGAGACCCATGTACAAGGATGGGTCAGACTGTCACCCCACAAGCTGTCGTTCGCAACAATGGCTACGTGAACGCGGGAGCATACGTTGTCGACTTCCGCATTGATGGTAACTATTTCGCGAGCGGGAATTCCACGGGACTCCTCTCAAATGCGTCAGAAACAATCAGTGCCGATGTGCCTTGGATTCCCACAGATGCAGGCATGCACGTTCTGAGTGTTGAGGTAGACCCGACCGACGTCGTCAAAGAAAGCACGAACGAGGACAATCTGGCAAACAAGGACATACTGATATTCCACGACAAGGTAGATAAGGAAATAACTGGTGTCGAAGAGCTTCCTGCAGACAAGACTTATGCAAGCAATGTCGACATCACCGGGAGCCTGACAATCGATGGCAAGACATTAACCATATGGCAGGCGGATCCTATCATCGGCAGGTACTGCATAAAGGTACTTGGCACAGGCTCTCTCATACTGAAGAATGGAGCAGACATCGTAAGCAACCTCCCACTGGTCATCTACGTTTCTGACAGTGCAAGTCTGACCGTGGAAGACGCTGACCTCAACCTCGATGTGCTCGGCACTGGAGGAATATTCGCTGACCAATCTGCAACTATAGACATTGAGACCTCGATCCTGCAAGGCAACATCTTCAGCACAGGCGACAGCGTATCCCTCAAAGGGGTCGATCTTCTGGGCACCGATCTCTATATCGAAGCTGCTTCCACATCTAACATCTGGGACACGCAGTTCATAGGCATCCAGAATCTGTACCTATTCAGCGATGATGGGGATGTCAATACTGTGGACTTCGATATTAGGAACGTAGCCGATTTCTCACAAGAGTATCTTGACGAACAACTCGTGTTCAAGGGGTACCAACTGGTTGAGCTGACCAACGTCGAGACCTACATTCCTGAAGGTGAGAATTGGCATACTGGAATGATAACCGAGAATGCAAAAGGACGGCTCTATTGGTGGCTCACAACGAAGATGGTTGATGGTACTGGGGCCATCCTATCGTCCTTGACTCCTGAGTTGAACCTTTCCATGCTGGACGGAGGAAGTCTTCTTTGGATTCCCATATTCACAGGCCGCCCTGTTCCAGGTGGCCAGATCACGTTCAGGGTTCTGAGCGAGGAAGTTCAGTACTATCCTGATTGGGCCTGGACAAACTCGACTTATGCGATTGAGGGCATGGTCCAAGTTAGCGGGACCTGGTTCTTTCCAGACACTCGTGGACCGCTTGGCGACTGGACAGGCGACGTTCGCACGAACATGGAGGTCGAGCTCAAGTTCTCTGGCCTCACTCCTGACTTCAGCGTTTCAATGATAGCGTTCGTTGGTGACGGACTCGGAATCAACCAGCCGGTGAATAGGCTCTTGGAAATTCAGGTAACGGTCTACAACAGCGGCAACATTGCAGCTTCAGGTGTAGAGGTGATGATGTATCTCGGACCGAACATGATCGGATACGATGTCATTGATGTGCCAGCGAACGGCAGTGCGGTAGCGAGAGATGAGTGGACCCCCACGACGATAGGATCCAAGATCATTTTAGCTTGCGTGGACTGCAACAACACGATTCCCGAAACCGACGAGAACAACAATGATGCTTCAGCAGGGCTCAACATATTCGGATGGCCCGACCTTTCAGTATATACCGCGGACATTCTCTTTGACACTGAGCCGGTCGAGCAGACACCCAGCGACGTCACAGCGGCCATCAGGAACGTAGGGACGAGCACAGCTGTGAACGTGGAGGTAATCTTCGCCGACGATGACGGTTGGTCCGAGACAGTCATCCTGCCGAACATCGAGGTCGGAGGTCAGATGGAGGCCAGCGTTCAGTGGACCCCACAATCACCTGGAACTCATTTCTTCACAGTGACTGTGGATGCAGCTGGTGCCGGGGACATATTCCAGACCGACTACGACCAGTCCAATAACTTTGCAAACAGGACCGTGCTGGTCCTCACACTTCCAGACCTTCAGGTGGAAGAGGTCAGAGGTTCCGACTGGGTAGACCAAATCACCGTTGGCATCAACTACAATATCTTCGTCATGATGAACAACACCGGTGGAAGTACGGCGCGAAACGTGACCGTTGTCCTGGTGCTGGACAATGATGAGGTGGTCGGACAGGCAACTGTCAACAACATCACAGGTGGAGGGACGAGCATGTCGATAATCACATGTCAACCCATCAACGAAATCGGGACCCACACATTGAGGGCCATTGCCGATCCCGACGACATAATACTCGAGATATTTGAGGACAACAATATCGGCGTCTTTGACTTCGAGGTAGTGCCACCATCTGCCTACGTCAGCATATCAGCACCACCTGAAGGTCAGAGTATCGAGAGAGATACGAGCCTGAGTGTTGAAGGCTGGGTGAAGGAGGTTGGAACTGAGCGTGGCATAGAAGGTGTGGAACTCGTCATGACGCTTCAGCTCCTCGATAGCACACAAGTGGGAATAGAACAATACACGATCTCGAAGGAGAACGGAAGGATATTCACCGGCTTCCTGATACCTGATGACATTGAGTGCGGCGAGTCCTACAATCTCGTCGTTTCCTCCAATCAGACTTTCGTGGTCAGTTCGTTCACGGGAGTACAGGCCAAAGATTGTGAACCTGTGACCCCTATCGAGCTCTGGATTCTTCTGATAATCATAATCATCGTAATCGCGGTCATAGCCGCGATAACGGCCTACATCAAGGTCTTCGGCCTGGGCAAGCTGGTAGAGTGCGGAGAATGCGGAGCGTTCATCCCTGAGGACAGCACCTCCTGCCCCAAGTGCGGCGTGGAGTTCGAGACCGAAACGGCGAAGTGCAGCAGCTGCCAGGCATGGATACCTATCAAGGTCAAGAAGTGTCCTGAATGTGGTGTGGAGTTCGCGACCGGCGAAGTCGAGATGGAAGACTACAAGAAGAAGATGCGAATGCAGTACGACGAGGTCAAGGCCAAGTTCAAGAAGGAGGCGCAGGAAGAACTCGGGAAGTCACTGACAGACACAGAATTCGAGGATTGGTGGAAGACCCAGCCCACTTTCGTTTCCTTTGCGCAATGGACAAAGCAGGAAGAGGACATGCGGAAGATGGGATCGAAGCCCTGTCCGTCATGCGGTACTCTGAACTCGGTGACAGCCACGGTATGCCACAAGTGTGGGGCTCTGATGGCGGCCGAGGATGACAAGCCACGAAGGCCTCCGTCCAGACCACCTGCCGAGAAGGAGCCCGTTGCGGCGGTCCCAGCGAAGAAACAAGCTGTGACACCCGCGAGGCCTGGAGAGCAACATCCCGCTGCAGGGGCACCACCTGCCGGCGTCCAGCCGGTCCCGAAGAAGACGCTTCCAACCGTTGAGAGACCTGTTCCAAAGAAGGTGGTCAGGAAGCCAGTGGTCGAAGGAGCGCCCACCGTAGTGCCAAAGAAGGTGGTCAGAAAACCTGATGAAGAAGATAAGGAAGAAGGCGGGGGCAGCGAATACTAGGTCGCTTTCAGTTCATCCCTTGCTTTCTTGATCAAACCATCGGGGTCCTTGTAATAGGAAGATACCAGTCTGGCAACTTCCTTGTAATTGTCCATACCGATCTTCTTCATATACCTGAAGATGTCAATCCTTCTCTTGACCTCTTGTTCCATCCTCTTCTGGGACCAGTTCCTTGTGGTCGATATCTTCTCGTACACGTAGCTGTGACCGCTGTAGTTGAAGGTGTCATCCGCCGGGTTCCATGTATATGCTGCATTGGTTATGAGCTCGTCAGATTCCGGATCAACGCCCAGGATCTCGGTCAGGGATTTCACCCTCCGGGTCATCTCGGTACCCACTTTGACCTGAGCCTGCATGAGGACTATGTCCAGAGCCGAAACGAGGGCCCTCGGGAGGTTGATAGGGTCGTTCTCCATCCTGTGGACCATTGACTGCACATCCTCCGCATGGAAGGTAGTATAGGCGCTCTTTCCTGTTGCCATCGCCTGGAAAACCACATAGGCCTCGGTTCCTCTGACCTCTCCGACCATTAGATACTGAGGCCTCTGCCTGAGTGCGGACCCCAACAGGTCGAACATGTCTATCTCTCCAGGTGCCTTGCCGGTCACTGGGTTGATGTCTCCGAATCCTGCCCTGGTGATTGTTGGGACCCAGTTCTCATGAGGGAGGTTAAGCTCTCTGGTGTCCTCGATGCTGACGATCTTCATCTGAGGTGGAATGAAAATGAGAATGGCGTTCAGTGTTGTTGTCTTCCCGCTTGCTGTGCCCCCGCATATCAACATCGACTGACCGTTCTCGATCGCTAGCCAAAGATAGGCCATCATATCGTCGCTCATGGTCCGGAACTTGAGCAGGTCCATAGGGGTGAACGGGTTCTCTTTGAACCTCCTAATCGTGAACGAGGAGCCCCTCTTGGTCACGTGTTTGCCAAGGGTCGCCTGAAGTCTTGAACCGTCCGGAACGGTCGCGTCCAACATTGGCTGCGCAACAGAGATATGTTTTCCGCATTTCTGTGATAGCCAGACCACGAACGAATCCAGTTCAGTGGCAGAATCGAAGATCAGGTTCGACGGAATAGACCCGTACTTCCGGTGATAGATATAAAGGGGAACTCCCACGCCGTCGCACGAGATGTCCTCCACGTTGACGTCGGACATGGTAACATCAATCGGTCCGTACCTGATGAAATCCCTCATGATGTAGTACATTATCCTCTCTTTGGAAACTGGATGCAGTGAGATGTCGAGTTCTCGGAGAAGGCCATCAACGATCCTCCTCAGATATGCCTCCCGATGCTCTTCGTCGTCGTCCTCTATCATCTCAAGGGATTCGACGAGAACCTCCTTCAGAACTTCGAGGATGTCAACCTCCTCGTCCATGAGCTTGGGTTCTATCGCCTCGTACTTGTATTCGTTCGCACGGGTGTCGTAGTTTATCCTGACATAGGAATAGCCATCAATGATGTTCTGGAGCTCGATCTCGGTCACGTCCTTGGCAGTCAGCTTGGGAACTGTCGTGACCCTTCCAATGGTCTCTTCTTTAATGCCACTTATCGCGGGTGCGAGTATCTTGATGCCTTTGCCACCCAAGAGCCTTGACATGTATCCCTTCTTGATAGAGGACAGTGCTTCGCCAATCTTCCTCTTCTTTTTCTTTTCCACTGTCTCCAGGTATGCCTCCGTCTCCATCCGGGCATCATCGAGTCTCTTGAGCTTGTCCTCCGTTTGCCTCTCCAATGACTTGAGCTGATCTATCTCTTCACCCATTTGCTTCTTCTTAACCTTGGACATCACTGATCACCCTAAACCATGAGAAGGAAAACGAAACCTATTACGAGCATTATGAAGCTATGTCTGAGTCCGTTGACTATCTGACCGCTGTCCAGGACGCCGGCTAATAGACCGTCGCCCACGGCGTGCACGATAACCGCGATGTAGAACGCGATCTGGATGTTGGCTATCAGCCCAACTATGTCCTCAGCCAACGGCGATCCAACTGTCGCCTCCGACCCTCCTGAGGCCTCTTGACTCTCCTCGATGACGGTCGAGGTCTCCTTCATTTTCGGAAGGAATGAAACGTTAAGTATCCATACTGTGACCAGGAAGACCAGGAATGAGATGTAGATAACGGCGATGTAAGTGCTCATGGTGATTGAACGCTCGTCCTCGGTGAGCTGGTTCTCCTTGGCATCGTGGGACACCATCGTCAGGACGTCGGCAACATTCCCGCCAGCGTCGCTGGACTTCCTGATGATGCTGATTATCCTGCCGACCGCGGGCGTCTTCACCCTCTCAGTAAGAAGCCTCAGTGCCTCTGTGGCTGGAATCCCCCATCGGATCTGGGACGCCATCTTCTGGATCTCTGGCGTGAGCTTGCCGTACCTGCCTCTGGAAGAAACCACGATAGCGTCTGCCAACGTCATGCCGAACCTTCCGGCTTCAGCAACATCTCTCAGAAAGTCGGGCAATCTTCTCTCAATCGCCTTGACATTGCTCGCCTGCTTGGCCTTGTAGAAGCCTATCGGCCCGATGATTGCTAATAGCGCGAACACAAGGAAGTTCAAGAACCGTTGTATCGGTGATTCTCCCTGGTCAGGGACGCCATCGCCGTCCAAATCGTAGCCCGGATTGTTGTCAAGCTCATTGATCACGCCGTCCTCGTTCCTGTCCTGATTATCCAGTCCCCTTAATGACATATCGACTTGATTGGTGAGATTCAACGCACCTATAATCAGCAGTATGATGCCGACGGTGATTCCGATCGCAGCAATGATCCTGGTATAGTCATGCTTCTTGTACATCCGAACTCTGGCTTCCTCGAGACTAACAACCTGCTTCGCCATCGTCAGGTCTCCTGTTCCATATTCCAAATGACAAATATGAAGCCGAACTGTGATATTGGGATCATGAATCCGACCACCACGAACAGAAGAGTGACAATTACCTCCGAACCGCCCTTACTGATCAGGGCCATGATGGCCATGATGACGACAAGGAAAAGCGGGAATGCGACCACGACGGTGATGAAGCTCTCTGCGAGCATACCCAGCGACTCCATCTTCTTCCTCATCTCGAGCTTGTCTTCCTTCTCGTACTGCTCCGCCTTCATCAAGAAAAAGGGCTTCAACTGGCCTCCGGAAGTGCTGGTAGTGACAACACCCTGAAGGAAGTCCTGGAACTTGGTCGAGGGGGACCTATGCCCTCCCTCTCTGAGAGCGGTAAGAATATCAATACCCAAGAGTTCGGTGTCCCTCGTTATCCACTTGGCTTCCTCAGCCACTTCTCCATAGACCGACTCCTTGGAGAGTTCCTTGAATATCACATCGACAGGGACTTCCGCCGAGGCCATCGCGGAGATGAAGCTCATGGCACCGCTGATCCTGGCGTCTATGGACTTACCCCTTTTCTTCTTTGCTAAGCCGGGAGACCCCAAGATAATCGCATAAGTCAGGAAAGGAATGAACACTGGCAATAGTGCCGTGAGGATAATGCCCAGCATCCATCCCAGCAAAGGCAAGAACAGCAAGAAGTACAAGAGAATCCCGACGAAGATGGACACTACTCCAACCAGAACAGCGGTCATCATTGCATAAGCGACATACTCCTCCGGACGAATCTTCATGTGGGCCTTGAAGAGGTCTTCCTCAAGTTCGGGTTTTATCTTCCCTCTTCTTTCCACACGCTTGCCCATAATAGCCCAACAGAACGATTTGTAGGGTGGGAGCCTGATACCTCTTGAGCTCGACCCTTCAGGGAGGAATATCAGATGAGGTTGCTCATACATATCCTCCTCCGGCCTGGCGCTCTTGGTTCGGATATACTCACGCTTCGTATCCAGTTTCTCGAACACTCCTCTCTCGGCCCGGCTAGCCAAATGTCTCACCTTCCTCAGCTTCGGACCTGGTCGGAGAGACTATCTCTTCTCTTACCCAGCCCATTTCATCCCGAATCTTCTTGACAGTCTCATCTGGGAACTGATAGTAGTCTACGACAAGGCTAGATATCGATTCGAAGTCAGTTATGTTCTTCTCGACAAGATACTGGATGACGTCCACTCTTCTCTGGAACTCCACATCCATCTCCTCATGGGTCATGTTCTTCATCTCCATCAGCTCATCCAGGATGAAGCTGTGACCCTTGTAGATGAAGGTGTCCGTGCCAGAGTCCCATTCATAGACAGTATTGGTGATAAGTTCGTTCGTTTCGGGCTCGAAGCCGACGAGTTCGACCATCTGGGTGATCCTTCGAACAGTGCTGTTCCCCACCCTGGCGTGCTTCTGGACAACAACGAGGTTAAGTGCGGTGAGCAATATTCTGGGGGTATTGATTGGGGGGTTCTCCAGCCTGTTGACCATGGACTTGACCGAGTCAGCGTGCATGGTGGAGCATGTTGGGTGGCCTGTCGCCATGGCCTGGAACATGGTGTACGTTTCCCTTCCTCGAACTTCTCCGACCAAGATGTAGTTGGGCCTCTGTCTGAGAGCAGCCCTGACCAGGTCGAACATGTCTATCTCGCCAGCGGCCTTCCCGCCGACACCTTTCTCTCCTACGCCACTTCTTGTGACACCGGGTATCCAGTTCTCGTGAGGGAGATTGATTTCCCGAGTGTCTTCAATGCTCACAATCTTGGCCCCTGGTCTGATGAAAAGGGCGGCCGCGTTGAGCGTTGCGGTCTTCCCGCTGGCCGTGCCTCCGCAGCACATCATGGACTTCCCATGTTCCATCGCGATCCATAGGTACGCGACCATCTCGGCGGAGGCCGTGTTGAACTGTACGAGTTCTATGGGTGTGAATGGCTTCTCCTTGAAACGCCTGATGGTGAAGCTGGAACCCCTTGTCGTAATCTCCCTAGAGTACGTAGCCTGGACACGGTGACCTTCCCGAGTCGTGCCGTCCAGAATCGGATTCGCGACCGAGATCTGCTTTCCGCATCTCTGACCCAGATAGACGACAAATGAGTCGAGCGTAGCATCCTCTTCGAACTTGCCCGAGGCTTTCAATGATTCGTACTTCTTGTGGAAAATGAACAATGGAACGTTGACCCCGTCACACGAGATGTCCTCAATGTTCCCGTCCGACATAAGAACGTCTATCGGGCCATAACCGACGAAATCCCTAATGATGTAGTAGATTAGCTTCTCAGTTGTGGCTTTGTCGATGTTCAGGGAGCGACTTCGTATGAAGCTCTCCACGCTCTCCTTTAGGTACTCCTCCTTGTCCCTGCTGCCGAAGGTCTCAACATCATATTCCAGTGTCCTGGTGAGGGCATCCTTGACCTTGTTCAGAAGTTCTGTGTCCCTCGGAGTAAGCTCAGGTTCGAACGTCTCGTAAAGATACTCGCTGGCCTCATTGTCGTAAATCACCCGGGCATATGTGTATGGAGGTTTGATCGGAGTGACTTCCAGCTCCTCGATGCTCTCGCTGACTATCTCTGGGATTCGTGTGAGGTATGAGCCTCTAGCACCATCCCAGGATGCGGTAGATGCTACAGTTCCTTTTGGGAGGAGGACCTTCTTCTTCTTTCTAGCCACGAGAACACCTCTCAAACAACCTCAGGACCTGCCTGCGGTCTCGCCTATGATCACGTCGAACGTGGAGGTCATCAAATAGAGTATGGATATCGGGAAAGCGCTATCATTGTAGATGCGGATCCTGACCTGCCCCTGGTTCAGATTGTAGGACAGCTCGAAGTATTGGGTCCGGATATAGTTGGTGGGAGAACCTGACACGTCCAGGATCTTCGGGTCACTGAACGCTTCGAACAGGGTGTCATTGTAGTAGTGGAACCATGCCACTTCGTAATCAGTATTCAGGGTTATGTTGAAGTCGGAGGTCAGGTTGGTGTACCTCTCTGTTTCGGCGTTAACCAACCTGGAGCGAGCGCCTTCAGTGCTGACACCGGATGCCCCTCCGCTGCCGAACAGGGTCACCTGGGAGATTGAGATCTCCATGTATTCGGTCCGGTTCTCAATGATGAAATGAGGAGCGATTCCAACAAGTTGTCCGTCCACCTGATAGACCAGCACTGCCCCGTTCTCATAGATGACCCTCTGAGGGACATGGTATCGGTTGAACACGTTGAGGTCTATGGTCCCACTGCTTGTGGAGTTCACTTCCAAGGTGAAATTGCCGGCCTGATATGCGAATTCGACCGAGACATTCCCGTCCCACGGGCTCATTTGAAGTTCCCCAGCAGTGGGCGATGAGAACAATGGAACTCCATCCACTCCGAGGGTGATCGGAGTGAAGGTCGTTGCCCTCATACATGATTGGCCTGCCTGCTTCGCGACCTGACATGCGATAACCTGGATGTCGATATTGTTCTTCAGGTTGCCGAACTGGCCGAAAGCCTCGTTCATATGAGCGGCCTCTGCATCTTTCATCCAAACCGGAACGTACTGATCGACAATGAGGGACATGAACGTTAGAAAAACCAAGAGTGCCATAATTGTACCGACAGTCGAAGCAACACCTTCATCGTCCCACTTAACAGAACGCCTTATCCTGTAGTGCTTCATTAGCTCCACCACACAATTCAGAATGCCCGTTGCCTTGCTATGCTGTTTATGTTCCATAATGTATTTATAACTTCTTATGACATTAACGGATATGGCTTTCACTTTTGAGAACCACCCAACCCCATTGTTCCCAAAGAAGAACGGAACATCGAAGTGACCTGCCGAAACTGTCACCACTAACTTAAAATATCAATCGGAATATCCAAATTGCTGGTGCCGCGGTAACTCAGTTGGGAGAGTGCAAGACTGAAGATATCTTTCGGTCTGCTATCGGAAATCTTGAAGTCGCCGGTTCGAGCCCGGCCCGCGGCATTGCCCCGACTTAGCTTAGACTGGCTAGAGCGGCTGACTGTAGTTGGTTCCCGGAGCAATCCGGTTTTGGCCGAAATCAGCAGATCCCCGGTTCAAATCCGGGAGTCGGGACTACCTCTCGATGGTCGTTTATGGGAGGGGTGAAGATGAGAATCAGTGTGGAGAGACCTTCAGTGGAGGAAGTCCATTGTCTGACAACGAAGTACGGGAAACCAATGGTGAGAGAATTCCACATTGATCTGCGCAGAAGGGATGAGATCCAGGACTACCCAGAGTGTAAAGGCGGTACTAGGATAGGAATCAAGTCGGATGACGGGATTGTTCTGGTCAGATCTCGGAAGGGAGGCATATTCGGACTCCCCGGTGGACGAATCTGGGCTGACGAGTCGGTGGAAGATGGCGCAGTCAGGGAGGCTGAAGAGGAAACTGGACTGATCATCGATCTGAGAGGATTGCCCGAGATTCACAAGTGCCAGTACCTCTTCAAGAATTGGAATCTAGAGAGGTGGATATTCGTGTTCGTCGCTGATGCCTCGAGTGAGAACCTAGAACCCACCGACAAGGCGGAGATTGGGGAGGCCGCCGTTTTCCAGGAACCGCCCTCCGATTATGGACAAAACCATTGGCTGAGGGATGTCTGGAACGAGTGCTTGAGCCCTTAGAGCTGGCAGACGTTTTCCTCCGAAATCTATATATATGGTCTAACATATATGGTCGATTTGTCAGACAAAAGTCTGACCCACTTCAATTCGAAGGGATGGGATTGATACTTAGCAAGAGAAAGCGAAAGCAGATCTCGACAGACCCTGTCACCCAGAGACTGGTCGAGGGCGGCGTTTTGTCCCTGCATACCGATGAAGGCATATACCAGGCCAGCAAGGGCAGGACGAAATTCCCCTACAGCTTCTGGACCGGTGCGAAGTACATCCTGACATTCTCGGTGCTTCTGTGGTGGCTCCCGACGCTCGGGCAGATGATCGCAGGATATGTGGGAGGGAGGAAGACAGCAGGTCCTTGGAAGGGCGTTGCTGCGGCAATCCTCCCAGTCGCCTTGATCTTTGGGTTTACCTTCATGTATGACTCCGGGATCCTGATCAATGAGATCAGCTATTTGATGGCGATTCCATCCATGATGGCGGGATATGTAGCATCCGGCGTTCCGATACTCGCACCATACATCGAGTTCGCCATGCAGTATCTAGGAGCCTTTGTGGCGGCCCTCAAGGTCACCTTTGCCACCGGCCTCAACGGATACTTCGTCACGATAATCTTCGCCTACATCGGGGGTGTCGTGGGACAGCAGGCCAAGAGGGAGCTTGTCATCAGGACGGCAAGCCCTGTTGTGGCATTGCCCGCGATCAGTTCACGAGTACCAATATCATCAACGAGGAATAACATGAGGAAATCTGCAACCTGGTGGGGTAAACACCCTGAAAAGTTGGACAGCATGAACAAGATACCGGTAAGAACCGTAGCCAAGAAGAGAAGGGCAGCTCCGGCGCCCAAGAAAGCAGTGGCGAAACCCAAACCCCAGCCAAAGACGACTCCAGCCAAGGCCGCAAAGGCAGGCTCTGCCAAACAGAAGGACCTGGGTAGAAAGGGCTACGACAAGGGTACGGTCAACAAGAGACTCGTAGAGAGGGCTCTTGGACGGTATCAGAAGCGTTAATCCACGCTAAGTCTCGAAAGGTTTTTATCTTCTGGGACGTTCTTAACCGGAGGTAGCATGTTCTGTCCGAAGTGCAAGTCGTTACTGTATCCAGAAGAGGGGAAGATGGTCTGCCGAAAGGAAGACTGCGATTTCACCTCCGACATGGGCAAGCCCGAAACAAGCGTCAAGAAGACAAAGAAGGTGAAGGCGGATATCCTGGTACTGGACGAGATAACCAAGACCATGCCAACCACCAAGGTCGAATGCGAAGAGTGCGGGAACAACGAAGCGACTTACACCATGAGACAGACCAGAGCGGCAGATGAACCCACCACAAGGATCTACAGATGCACAAAATGCGGCAACACCTGGAGAGAGTTCTGAAAGGACATCATCTCCGCAAGAATAGTTTTATAACTTCAGAATCGATTACCTGCGAGAAAGGGGGAGCGTATGTTTAAGGCGAAGGCAAAATCAGAAGTTCTTAAAGAGTTGATAGATGTTGTTTCCACCCTTGTGGACGAGGTCAAGTTCAATGTTACGAAGAATGGGATTGGAGTGAAGGCGGTTGATCCAGCGCATGTCGCGATGGTGGACCTTTCCCTTGAGAAGAGCGCCTTTGAGGAGTTCAAGGGCGACGATTCAGAGCTCGGCATAGACATCAACAAGATGCGAGAGGTCCTTAAGCTGGCAAGAGCGGGTGAGATCATCAGCATGGAGCTTGACGAGGACAAGAACAGGTTGGTGATGTCCGTGGGCAACATAGTGAGAAGGATGTCCCTTGTGGATACCGCAGGCATGTCGGACCCGAAGGTCCCAAGTCTGGACCTCCCCGCTAAGCTTGCAGTGAGGACAGATGAGCTTCGTCAGGGTATCAGGGCATCCGAGTCCGTCTCCGACCATATAGCGCTGATATCGTCTCCGGACGGTTTTGAGATGATATCCGAGGGTGACACCGATTCGGTGAACCTAAAACTGCCCAAGGACCTTCTGGAAGAGCTGTCGTGCAAGGAGACCGTCAGGGCGTTGTTCCCGCTTGACTACTTCTCCAGCATGATCAAGGCCGTCAGCTCGGCTGAGTCGATAACAATGCACCTCGGGAACGACTACCCAGTCAGACTGGAGTTCAAGATCGCCGATGGGAAGGGTGAGGTCAAGTACCTTCTGGCGCCGAGAATAGAGAGCGAGTAGTCTTTTTGTCTATCTGCCGGCCAACACAAGCACTGAGAGAATGTCCGCAGCATCCTTGCAAAAGTCACTGGCATTCTCAACCCCTGCAAGTAGGTCGTTCAGCAGTATCACGACCCTCGGGTCAGCAGTGGATTTCACCAAGGCCTTCTTCGTTCTGTAGTAAAGGTCGTCTATCACGTGTTCCATGCGGTTCACTTCCCGAGCACCTTTGATGACCCCGTCCGCGTCCTCACCAAAGGCAGCCACCGTCTTAGAGAGCGATCTCGCGCAATCTACGGTGTTCTTCGTGATCTCCTTGTACTCTGCCCACAGCTCAGAAGGAATGAATATCTCAGTCTCTATCAGTATCTGAAGGTTCCTTCCTGCGACTTTCGCCCAGTCTGCAACCAAATCAATCCGCTTGACAAGGTGCATAAGATCCTCTCGGTCCCTGGACTCGAGCTCTCCTCTGGTCAACTCATTGAACAGTTCCCTCTCAATCGTGTCAGCCTCGTTCTCTCTCAGCATTAACCGGTGAAGAGCATCTATGGCACGAGTCCTGTCATCGGCCATAGCAGCTCCAACCGCCTTGTCCAGCTCCACACACGTGTCCACGATCTTTATCACGTGGTCCCTTGTCTTAGAAGCGATCACAGATTCCTTCCTTCTAGAAAACCAGCCTAACAATGCCTTCTCACTCAAGTCTCAGCACCTCCCTGAGTCCCTCGGGGGGCCTCTCAAACACCAATGTGTCAATTGGGTTGAATTCTACTATAACTCTATCCCCTGCATAAACTCTTTCATCTTGAATCGGTAAATCAACAAGTACTGGGTCATCCGTCGCCAGCATGATCTCGTATCGAAGGAATGAACCCATGAACTGAACTTCCCGCACCTCTCCGGGGACGGTGTTCGCACCGAAATCCTTGCAGAACTTCAGATTCTCAGGTCTGATGAACAAGACCAAGGCATCTCCCTCAGTTACGTCCATCGGCGGGACAAAAAGGAACTGCTCGTTCCTCAGTTCGATCTGGCACCACTTATCCGGCATCCTCTTCACGCTGCCTTCCAAGAAGTTGCCCTCTCCAACGAAGTTCGCCGTGAATATGTGTCTTGGTTTCTCGTACAACTGCCTCGGGGTCCCGATCTCGACTATCTCCCCCTTTTTCATGACGACGGTACGGTCAGCAACGGAAAGAGCCTCCTCTTGATCATGGGTCACATGGATGGCTGTCAGGCCTAGTCTCTTCACAAGTCTTCTGAGCTCATACCTCAGATCGATCCTCACCCTTGCATCAAGAGCGGAAAGGGGTTCATCGAGGATTATGAGCTTGGCTTTGGTGGCCAGGGCTCTTGCGATTCCTGTCTTCTGCTGAGCGCCGCCGCTCAACTGGCCCGGAAAGGTCTCCCTCATTTCCAGAAGGTTCACCAATCTCAACGAATCCTCTCCGGTCTTGACTAGTTCTGCGTCCGGCCAATCCTTCACCCTGGGAGCGTACGTCGTGTTCTCCCAGACCGTCATGTGTGGAAACAGTTCGATCCCTTGGAAGACGTACCCAAGATCCCTGTCTTCAGTTGGTACATTGGCTATGTCCTTGCCATCAATGTGAATCTGCCCTTCGGTACACTCCCAGACGCCGGAGATGAGCTTCACCAATGTTGTCTTGCCACAGCCGCTGGGACCAACGATGGAGAGGTATTCCCCGTCTTCGATGGTGAGGTTTGTTGTGTTGACCGCGACGATCTTTCCGAATCTCTTGGAGACGTTTTTGAGTTCGATCCTGGGCACTATTCAACCTCCAGTTCCTTCTCAAGTCCTTCATCTGGTATGGGAAACACAATGGCTTGACCTCGATCGAATTGAAGGGTCACATCCTCGCCCTCGTCCATGGTGGCAGAAACCTCTGCCAGCACCTTCGCCTTCAGGTTTCCATATTCGGATGATATCTCAATGCTGGAAAGCCTGCCAAGGAACAGTTCCCTCTCCAGCGTTCCAGGGAGCTTGTTCAGACCTTCTTCCTTCCCTCTGCTGACATGACATCTTTCGGTCTTGACTCCGACACAAACCTCGGAACCCACGGGAATATCAGTGGGGCGAGCGCTCACTTTCAGACCATCACATTTGACAAGCGACCCTTCCTCGTTCTTCTCTTGGATCGTGCCACAGAAGAAGTTCGCCTCCCCCACGAAATGCTGGACGAAGGGCGATACTGGGTTATCGTAAATCTCGACCGGAGTGCCCATCTGTATTATCTTGCCCTTTCGAAGAATCACTATCCTGTCGGCTATCGTTATGGCTTCTTCCTGGTCATGGGTCACATGGAGACCGGTTATTCCAAGGTCCTTGGACATCCTTCGGAGCTCGGTCCTTAGGCTGAGTCTCAGTCTTGCGTCGAGAGCCCTCAAAGGTTCATCAAGGAGGAGTGTTCTAACGTTAGTGGATAATGCTCTGGCCAACGCATTCCGCTGCTTCATTCCTCCGCTGAGCTCGTTGGGGAATGCATCCACCCTGTCCTGAAGTCTGACCAGGTTCAACATCTCACTGACGATCCTCTCACGATTGGCTGGATCCCAGTCCCTGACCATAGGGCCGAATTCAATGTTCTCCAAGACGTTCATATGGGGGAAGAGGGAGTACGTCTGGGAAAGGTATACCACACCGCGCTCTTCAGGATCGGCCTTGGTGATTATCTTGTCGTCAAGCAAGATGTCGCCAGAGTCCAGTTCTTCCAGGCCGGCGATCACACGGAGCATGGTCGTCTTTCCCGCCCCAGTGGGTCCGAGGATTACCAGGTACTCGCCCTTCTTGATTCTAATGGAAACATCGGAAAGAGCGACCACGTCGCCGAACTTCTTTGAGACCTTTCTGAGCTCCAGACCCATCTTGTTCAGGCCCCCCTCTTGATTAGTGCTCTGATAAGAAGGATGACGATGAACGAGAAGATTATCAGGATGGCGCTCGAGATTCCAGCGACATAATAGCTCCCAGACCTGATCAAGGACACTATGTACACCGGTGCCGTGATCGCTTCTGGACTGACAGCAATGGTGGCCCCTGTCTCGCCCACGCTACGAGTGAAGGTCATGATCGCCCCGGAAAGTATGGACATTTTGATCAACGGGAATGTCACCCTCCTGAACCCTTGCATAGGCTTCGCTCCCAGCGTTCTCGCGGTTTCCTCATATTCGGGACTCAACTGTTCGAGAGCTCCGACCACATTTCTCACGACATAAGGATAGGTGAACGCGATATGGGCCATGATTATGATGAGAATCTCCGACGTCACCGGGATGATGCTCTGAGTGCTCCAGAAAAGACCTAAAGAGAAACCCAGCGCAGCGGTCGGAACGACGAAAGGAATGTTGGACAGAACATCGAGCGTTGAAGCTACCTTCTTATTCTTGTGCCTGGCAACCAAGATGCCCATTGGAATCCCAAGGACCAGTACGATCATAGTCACGATTCCAGCTACGAAGAACGAGTAAGCAAGACTGTTCCAGAATCCCGTCAGGTCAGCGTGCTCCGCCTGCGGTGTTAAAGCATATCCAAAGATGTAGAAAGCGGGGAGAAGGACAACGATGATCAGGAAGAGGAAGACCGCCACATCTTTAGCCTTGGGGACCCAACCTCGACTCAGCCTTCTTTCGAACTTAGGCCAGACCTTCTTGATTGGAAGCTTCGCCCTCATGATGATGATCTTGGAGACCATGATCAGTGTCAGTGACAGCATTATCAACAGAAAGCTCAAGAAGGCCAGGCCTGGAACGAGAGTTGGATTGAAGACCGAGGCCCCCTTCCAGGTGCCGATCAGCGCAGTAGCATTGACTTCCCTGCTGGATATGGTCGCTAACGCTGCCATCACACCCCCCGTTTCGCTTAAAGTCTTGGCAAGGCAGAGTGTGACAGCGGTGACCAGACCCGCCCGGAAGAGGGGGAGGGTGATCGTCCTGGCCGCTGTGAACCTACTGGCCCCGCATGTCCCCGCAACCGTATCATATTCGTCGTTCAGCTCTTCAAGGATTGAGGCCAAAGGCCTGACCATATAGGGGAACGAGAACACCACCATCAAAAGCGTAAGCAGGATGACTGGAGATGAAGTGATGCTGAGGGCACCAAGAGGCTTGTCCACGATGCCCGGGGTCATCCCCCAAAAGAGGGCGGCAGAGAAGCCTGTCGCGGCCGTGGGGAACGCGAGAGGAACGTCAATGAGCGTGTTCAGCTGGTCCTTCCACTTCGGGCTCTTTCTCACCAGATACCATGCAAGTGGGAGGCCCACGACAAAATCAATCAATGTAGCACTCACTGAGACCTGGAAGGAAAGGGCTACCGCGCCGGTGATGGAATCAAGTGTCGATTCGCTGAATGTGTATTGGAGAGATACTGGAACGGGTGAATCCACCTTCTCACCGATCGAACTGGTGCCATGCTGATTGGACTCGGCCCACATCCCCTGGGAGTTGACCACCCTCACCCGATAGAAGTGGCTTCCAGGTTGGGGGGCAATGACCGTTGTTGAGTTTGACGGACTGTCAGTGATGTTGGCGACAAGGTTGCCGGGTCCGGGCACGAATCCGTAGACTATGGAGTGATAAACCTCATACTGCAGAAAATCGGGATCCTCGCTTCTGGTCCAGTTCAGCGTCAGGTCGTCCCCGGAGATATTGGAGACAGTGAGTTCTATGGTGGAGGGGAATGACCACTGACTTGATACATCGTCGCTCATAGCGTTCGAGACAGTTTGGAGACCGTTGTCGTCCACGACAAGTACCCTGAAGAAGTGGTCTTGATCTGCCTGTAGGGTGTTGACAATAGTGGAAGTCGCAGATCTGGCCGTATTGAGACTGACACCCCCGTTCTGGGGATTGATGAGAATCTCCAAAGTGGAGGCGTCCGGATAGAAATCTGGGTCGGTTGACGCATGGATCTCGTACCCAGCGAATAGCTGATCCTCACTTTTGGTCCATTCGAGTGTCGAAGATTTCTTGTCGGAGAGAACGTAATTCGAGATGTCGTCCCAGCCAGTTACCAAGTATGAAAGAACGTAGACCGTGGGCAGGAGGATCAAAAGAAGGAAGAAGAGTATGACAAATATATACCAGCCTTTCCGGACGGGCTTCTTCGATAGAATCTCCAGTAATCCCCTTCCCCTAGCCATATCCCCACTCAAGGTGAGTTGATTTCACTCCTGTTCGACCAAAAACGCAACATTGGTAATATGGTTTGCTACGGAGAAATATGTAGACTATATAGAAGAGGAGATACCCGATTTCACTGCTCAGCGAAGTCCATTCCCTGATCCTTGAACTGCCTCATCAGCTGCCTTCGCATCTTCCTGTTCCCGATGATTCCCTTGATCGCCTTCTTGGACATATTGAATTGTTTGAGCAGTTCTCTGACCTCGTCGACCGAAGTCCCGCTACCTTTCGCTATCCTTTTCAGCCGGGAGGATTTGATCATCTTGGGATTAGTGAGCTCTTCCTCCGTCATGGAATCCATCATTACCCTGTACCCGCCCAGCTTCTCCTGCATCTCCTCGAGGTCTTCATCGGATAGCTTGCCGGGCATTCCCGGAATGAAGCTCAGGATCTTCTGAAGGGGGCCCATCTTGGACATCATCTCCATTTGATCGTACATCTCCCTAAGTGTGAACTTCCCTGACAGGAGCCTTCGAGAGACCTCCTCGGCCTTCTCCTTGTCCAGGACCTCGTCCGCCCTCTCCAGCAGCGCCTGGAGGTCCCCCATGCCCAGAAGTCGCGATATGAACCTGGGCGGATCGAACTTCTCGAAATCGTCTATCTTCTCGCCCGTTCCGATGAAGGCTATTGGAGCCTCGGTCTCGGAGACTGCGCTCAATGCGCCACCGCCTTTGGCGCTACCGTCCAGTTTGGTGACTATGACCGAAGTTACCCCCACAGCTTCATGAAATGACTTGGCCTGGGGACCCGCCTGCTGACCTATGGTGGCATCAAGAACGAGTATGGTCTCGTCCGGTCTGACTATCCTCGAGAGCCTCTTAATCTCTTCTTTAAGATCAAGTTCCAGGGAATGCCTGCCGCTCGTGTCGACTATGACCACCTGGAAATCCTTAAAGTGCTCTATCCCTTCCCGGACCACCCTTTCCGCCCTCTTCTCCTTGGGGTTCCCGTAGATGGGGACGTTGATGCTCTCCACTACCTGGGCAAGCTGTTCGTACGCCGCTGGTCTATGAGTATCCCCTGCGACAACTCCCACGTTCAGGCCCTTCTTCTGGAAATACCTTGATAGCTTCCCGATCGTGGTCGTCTTTCCCGAACCGTACAGCCCGACGACCATAATCCTCTGCTTTTCCAGTTTGATCTCCTTGCTGCCGTGGAGTATCTCGACCATGAGGTCGTAGATTATTCTGATGACATGTTCCTGCAGTGTCATGCCCGGTGGAGGATCGTCCTCGATCGCCCTCTTCTCGAGGTCCTTGGTGAGCTTGAGGGCAAGTTCCACGTTGACATCCGCTTGAATCAGCGCTCTCTGGATGTCCTTGACTACCTCCTTGAGAAGCCTCTTGTCAACATGACTTGCACTGGCGACCTTCTTCAGTATCTTTCGAATTGAACTGCCCAGTTTCTCGAGCACCATCGGGGAATAATTCAGTCTCTCCGTATATTAAGGTAGTGGTTGGGGGAAACGGAAGTAATAAGAACTTGCAGACCAATTTTGCTTTGAAATGGCGAAGAAGACCGTAGAATGTCCTGTTTGTGGGATCTCTGTCAAAGTGGAGAACGTGGAGAACCATCTGAGAAAGGTCCACCCGGGGAAAGAGGTGGACATCGAGGAACTGGACCTTCCGAGGGTGAAGAAGCCAAAACGAGTCGGCACGTATCCTGGCGGCAGAGCCTGGCAGAAGTGGGCCGCTCTGGTCGTAGTCCTAGTGATCGTGGCCGTAGTCGTGTTCTTGATGCTTCCGCCCGAGGTTGAGGAGGAGGAGCCTAACTACGCCCCGAATTTCGAGGTCAATGATGTGGATAAACAACACTTCAGCTTGAATCTCAACATCGGTCCGAGACCGATACTTATCGAGTTCTTCGATTCCAACGAACAGGACAGCAAGGATATGGCTTCGGTGATGACGAATCTCTCGGCTAATTACGGGGATCAGCTGAAGATAGTGTCCTTGTCGTGGCGAATAGACCTTGAGCTGATAGCATTCAAGAACTACTACGGGGCGGACTGGATATTCGCACACGCCGCCCAGGACATCATGGATGATTATGGTGTGGCCCAGTATCCATCATACTTTCTGCTGGACAGGTCAGGCATCATTCGGTGGCAGTATGCGGGGGGATTGTTCCTCGAAGACATGATAGACTTCATCGACCCCTGGATATAGCATTTCTGACATCATGAAGTCGGAGCAGGCACCAACTTCTTTCACGTAACAAAAAAGAAGGGAGGGCTAGCCTTGTCAGAAGGGATGGGATGCACTCTAACGAACTAGCCCAAAATTTCCCCGTTCTTATAATATACCGCTGATATATAAAACTTTCTCGGAGAATTAATAGCCAGTGCTTTTGCCAGCATCACAAGTAACCCGATTTTTGCAGGGTCATGAGGTCCTCTGTGCTGAGCTTCTCTCCCTTCTTGAACCTCTCGTAGATGTCCTCGGCCTCCCTCATGGCGACCCTCTCGTCCCCGCGCACCCTGGCCATCCGATACTTGAACCTCATCCCGCTGATGATCTTGTCCAGGTCGTGGACCTTTCTGATGTAGTCGATGTGCATCCTGTGTTCCTCATCGGCGAGCATCTTGGTCTTGATGAACTCTTCCTGTGCGAGATCCGCCTCCTTCCGGGACCCGTCACTTGTCTCGTAGAGCTCGGTCATCTTGTCATGTTCCATCTGGGCATCGTCCGCGACCTCACCGACCTTCTTGTGCAAAGCCTCGGCCTCCTCCTTGGTCTCCTTGAGCTCCTTGATCGCCAACTTGACCTCTTCGTTCTCCTCCAGCTCCGTTTCCCTGGCCTTAACCTCATTCTCGATTCGTGACATGTCTTCGATCAGGTCCTTTTCCTTGTCTGGTGTCAAGACTGATGTCATCTGTCTGAATTCGAGCGCTCTGAGATCCTTCTTGAGCTTCCCCAACGGTACTCGTCCTTTGGGGAGGTTTCTCCTCTTTATCCTGGATACCGTTTCGGTGAATTCGTTCACCTTGGCATTCCATTCATCCCTTTCCTTCTTGAGGCCCTGTACTTCTTCGTTGAGCTTGTCGCGTGACTCCCGGTGCATGGATGCCTCATCCACTATCCCTCTCACCTTTGCATTGAAGAAATCCCTCTTCTCGACCCATTCCTTGGTCTTGTCGTTGAGGACGTTCCTTTTCCGCTTGTGGTTCTCTGCCTCCCGGTTGAGCTCCTCCCTCTCCTTTTCCAGATCTGCCAATGTGAGCAGGTCTTCTGGGCCGGGCTTGACCTCCTCTGAGGGCGCTTCCTCTGGACTTTCCTCAACTTCATCAGAAGGTTGTTCTTCTGGAACGTCCTCTGTTGTTTCTTCTTGGGTTTCCTCAGAAGGTTGTTCTTCTGCAGGTTCTTCCTTGGAATCCTCGGAGGGCTGTTCTTCCGATGGGGCTTCTTTGGATTCCTCAGTTGTCTCCAGAATCTGTTCCCCCTTGCTCTCCTCAACGGGCTCGACCGACTCCTCGGGAGGATTGTCAATTGCCTGCTCTTCGGGTTCTTCAGTCACGATATGCCATTGAATGGACTGTGGGTAGATAATGTTTTCTCCGACTGGTTTTCTCAGAACACACTGATCTCGCCACTGACCAGTTTATGGGTCAGGGAAGCGATGTTCTCCAGGTGATTGTCTATGATGCCCCTGACATCCGATTCAAGGCTACCTATTTTGACACCTTTAGCTGGTATCAATTGGGCGCTTGCACCCTGAGGCATGTCGATAGGCGCTCCGATCTGGGACACCAGTCTTACTTGAGTCTCCAGAATATCGCCGCCACACTCGTCGGCGATGTCGGAAGCCATCATCTTTGCTAGAATGTTGTACAGCTTTCCAACATGCGTGACCGGGTTCTTGCCGGCCGCGGCTTCCATGCTCATGGGCCTGTAGGGTGTGATCAGGCCGTTAGCACGATTCCCCCTGCCAACCGAGCCGTCATCCCCATTCTCCATGGAAAGCCCGGTGACCGTCAGGTAGAAAACCCCTTCTTCGTAATTGTCAGCATTGTTCACAAACACCTTGACCTCACGAGATGTGGCCTTCGAGGCAAAATCCGAGACCTTGTCTCCGAGCTGTTCAACGACGCTCTGGTAGTGATCGATATCCGGAATGAGCTTGTCCACCATTGCCGCTGCTACGGTGAGGTTGAGACGATCCCCATTCCTCCATGCCATGACCTTTACGTCCTGTCCAGCCTCAGGCAGCTCCTGCTTGAGCGGTCCGTTGATGTACCGCTCCACATCGTACGTTATCCTCTCAGTCTCGCTGAGCGGAGCAAAGGAGACGCCGAACGAGGTGTCATTGGCCAGCATCTTCTCTGTCTCATAAAGCCCTCTCAGGTCAATTGAGCCTTCACCAATCCTGCAGTCCAGCATCACATCCGCATCAAGGTCGAGGTGTGTGCAATTCTGCTCGAGATAATCCCTAGCGGCCTTGATCGCCTCGGCCCGATATGGTAGTCTCTCGCCGTCCACAGTGGTGGTTGCTCTCCCGACAAGAAGAATGTAGACCGGGGCCAGTATGACCCCTCCGCCAAATGTAGGGGCCGATTGACCCCCAACTATCTGCACTTCATCAGTGTTGTGATGGAGAATCCTTTCATACCTCTTGAGATACATCTTGCAGAGCGCTCTGCTGACGCTCTCTGCGAGTCCGTCCGCGATACTGTCTGGATGGCCGATGCCTTTCCTCTCGACGATCTCTGTCCTGCACTGCTCTATGGGTGTTTGGTCCAATTCCTCGATGATGATGTTTCTGGTCATAGGGGCCCTCCCCGGATTCCTTTGCTATCTCGTTGGGAAATATATCTTTTTCGGTTTTTTGGATAGATACCTAGTCTTCCAGTCGAACTTCATATTCCATCAGATCATCAGCCAAGATGGTGTTCTCGAACTCGGCTTTGGCCTCTTCCAACAGAGGTGCAGCATCATCATACCTTGGACTGATGTGGACTAGGAACAGGACCTTGGCATTACACTCCCTGGCTATCTCTGCTGCCTGCTTTGCTGTGGAATGTCCATACTTGTTTGCCTTCTCTTCCATGGAGCTTTCTGCCGTTGCATCGTGTATGAGGACGTCGCAGTCCTTTGCCGCCTCCGCAATCTCCGACGATGGCGTAGTGTCACCAGTGTACACGATCTTCCTGCCCTTTCTCGGAGGACCCATCACCATGTCCGGCGTGAAGACCTTGTCGTCTACCTTAACTTCCTCTCCCCTCTGGAGCCTGCGGTACAGTGGTCCTTCGGGTATACCGAGTTGTTTGGCCTTCTCCAGGTCGAATCTCCCAGGCCGATCCCATTCCTCTATGGAATAGCCAATACATGGTACGTTATGCTTTGCCCTGAAGGTGGAAATCCTGTATGCATCAAAATCAACTGTTTCACCGGGCTCCAAATCTCTGACCTCGACCCTGAACCCTGGGCTGAAGTATCCCAATTCCAGAAGCGTCTTGACCAGGTTGACCGTTCCCACCGGACCGAACACCTTCAGGTCGTCCTCACGGTCGTTCAGCGTCATGCTCTGTATCAGGCCAGGCAAACCCAGGAAGTGATCGCCGTGAAAATGTGAGATGAGAACGATCTTGATCTGCATGAAGGACAGGGGCGATAGCATGAACTGCCTCTGGGTCCCTTCGCCGCAATCGAGGAGGATTATCTCCTTCTCCCTCTTGACCGCGATCGAGAGGACGTTCCTTTCCGGTGATGGCCAGCTTCCACCTGTTCCCAGGAACACTATCTTCACGCACGTGGAAAGGGGGGAAATACGCTTTAATCTTTCTGGGCTTGGGGCTGTGATGCGATATTCTTTAAAGCATGTTCACATAACTCGTCGCAGGGGGTACAGCCTTGATACAATTAGATGGTGAGTCCCTTTCTTTGGAGGATATGGTCCGCATTTCTCGGACGAGAGAAAAGGTCAAACTGGCACCCTCAGCACGGAAGGCAATTGACAATTCCAATGCAGCTCTATTGGAGACGGTCAAGAAAGGAGAGGTGGCATACGGCATCAAAACAGGGTTCGGAGAACTGGCGAACGTGAGGATCCCGGACAAGGACGTCGTAAAGCTTCAGAAGAACCTGATCAGGAGTCATTCCGCAGGCGTCGGCGATCCCCTTCCAGAGGACGTTGTAAGAGGCATACTGGCTTTGAGAGCGAACTCGTTGGCAAAGGGGTACTCGGGTGTGAGAAGGGAGGTTGTGCTCGGTCTGATCCAGATGTTGAACGAAGGCATCGTTCCTTTGGTTCCGGAAAAGGGCTCTGTTGGTGCGAGCGGTGATCTTGCCCCGCTTGCCCATGTCGCTCTGGCGGCGATGGGAGAGGGGAAGGTTCGGTACGAGGGGAGAATAATGAACTCTTCAACGGCGCTCAAGTCCGCGAAGATGAAGCCCCTGAAGTACGAATCGAAGGATGCGCTGGCTCTGGTGAACGGGACGGCAGCGATGACCGCGATCGGCGCCCTCTGCCTGCATGACGCTGAGAATCTCCTGAAGGATGCTCAGATAGCTGGATCGATGAGTTTCGAGGCTTTGAGAGGGTCGAGCCGACCCTTTGACAGGAGGATATCCGAGGTCAGACCTCACTTCGGCCAGGTAATCTGTTCGAAGAACCTGCTCAGCTTATTGAAGAACAGCGAGATCATTCCGTCGCACAAGGACTGCCCAAAGGTCCAGGATGCCTACACATTGAGATGCATGCCCCAGGTCTTCGGATCCGTTCACGACAACATGGATTTCGTTCGGAAGACGATAGAGATCGAGATGAACTCGGCCACTGACAACCCTCTGATCTTCTCAAAGGATAATACAGTCTTCTCGGGCGGGAACTTCCACGGACAACCTGTAGCGATGGCAATGGATAATCTGGGACTGGCACTCACCGTGCTAGGTAACTTCTCAGAAAGGAGGATTTCCCGTCTCATGGATGGACATCTGAGCGGACTGCCGCCTTTTCTGATCGAAGATGGAGGACTCAACTCCGGAATGATGATACTTCAGTGCACTGCCGCCGCCCTTGCCTCAGAGAACAAGGTCCTGGCACATCCGTCAAGCTCGGACAGCATACCCACATCCGCAAATCAAGAAGATTTCGTCAGCATGGGCATGTCCGCGGCCATGCACGCTAGGAGGATTCTGTCGAATGTTCAATACATAGTGGCGATAGAATACATCTGCTCCGCCCAAGGCCTGGATTTTCTGAAACCCCTGAGACCCGGGAAGGGTGCTCTGGCCGCCTATGAGATGATCAGGAAGAACATACCAAAACTCGTTCAGGACCGGGTCCTTTCGGACGATGTTGAGACATTGTACAGCATTATTCAGAAAGGAGAACTGGTGAAAGAAGTTGAAAAAGCCGTGAAACCACTCCACTAGGAGATGGCAGCTTCGCACTCGGGACATGTCTCGGCCGTCTTGGCGCAGAGCTCGTGGAAAACATCTCCGCATTTCTTGCACCTGACAACCTTCAATCCCTTCTTTATAGCGCCCTTGCAGATTGGACAGTTCGTGGATTCTTCGGCGGTTTCGACCTTGATCTCTTCTCGGGCACCTACGCTGACAGTGGCCACCGTTTCGAACACATAAGCCTTCTCGTCGAATATCCTGATGGTGGTCGCTTTGATGGCAAGGGGGACCTCCCCTGTACCAGTTATCTTGATCTTCACCGGAAGTTCCTCAAAGCCGGTCGCTCTGAGAGTTGGGATCAACTCGAGTCCTTCCACGTCTGCAGCTCCCAGGATCTCGACGACGATATTCTTGGCAAGTGCCTTTCCGCTGTTTGTGATGGTGATCTTGGCGTCGCTCCATTCATCGATCTTTGGGTCCTTGATCTCGAGAACAGCTTCCAGCACAGGAGAGAATGCGTCCATGGAGGCTTTTGCGCTCTCGTTCGCCTCTTCTGCGAGCTTGAGAGACCTCTCCCTGTCAGTCTCCTTGATCTCCAAGGCAGCTATGAGAGCCTTCTCAGCGTCCTTGACGTCGATACCGAACTTCTTAGCGGAACTTATGGTTGTGGTCGCCTGATAGGACAGATCGAAGAACTCCTTCTCCAGTCGTCTCTTGGACTCGACCGCTTCCACGCTCTTCTCCGCGAGTTCGATCGCCGTCTCGAACTCTCCATTCTCCACAGCGGCCTTTGCCTCTTCAATGAGATCCTGACTGTCCGTGACGTCGGCGTCCATCTTGGTGGCGTGAATTATCGCGGCTTCTGAGTTCTCAATGACCTCGCCCACCCTGTCCTTGAGACCGTTGCGGACTGCCTCCTCGCTCCCCACGATTATGTCCATAGCTTGAGCGTAATTCTCACTTTCCAGCAGCGCATTGGCTTCCGAGATCATCCACCGGACACCTTCGGTGTCTATGCGGAGGTTCTCACACCTCTCAATGCCCTTGGTGACTTCCTCGAGCCTGCTGGTGAGATGGGTCTTGGCACTCTCCACAGCTTTTGTCATGCAATCCTCGGCCAGCCCCCTTGCCTGGTCGCCGTCCCCCTTCTTCATCGCCTTGTTGGCTTCCTTGAGGAGAGGAATCGCGTCACCCATGTCAGCACCGACATCCTTTGCCATCTGCATGACTTCTCTGGCCTTTGCCAGCGATGAACTTGCGGACTCGTGGGAGTCCTTAATCTTGCTGAACTCGTCACCGCCTTTTATCGCCAGTTCCAGCGCTCTGACGTAATCTCCTTTCTCGTAGGCTTCCCCGGATTCACTGAGCAGATCCTCCGCCGCGGGAGCTGGAGCAGAGAAATCCTCCAACTTCTTTGTGACTGTGTTGATGGCCTTTGACGCCATGTCCTGCTGAAGCCCCACTCTCTCCACTTCACTCTCGCTCTGCATGGCGACCTCGAGGGATTTGCGGTACTCACCCTTTTCAAAGAGCTCCCTGGCTTCTTGGATAAACTCTTCTGCCGTCTTGGTGTTGACCCCATCCTCCCTGGCCTTGGTGATGACATCCTCAAACGAGGCGATGGTTGTAGTGATGTAATCGTCCCTTTCACCATTGAGTTCGTTCTGGCATCTCTGAGCCAGCTCAATGGCCTCCTCGAACTGCTGTGCTTCCTTCTTTTCCTTGGCCTCTTCCAGTAGGGCCTTGGACCTGGGGGTCTGGACGTTCATGTCGTCCATGGCGCTCATGAGGTTCTCTGCGTTCTTGATGAGCTCGGTGGACTTCTCAGAGAGGTTCTTGAGCCTCTCCATCTCTTCCTTGGCTTCCTTGACGTTCTTAGCCGCTTCTTCAAAGGACTCGGCCTCGAACAGGGCTTTGGAAGTGGTCATGAGGTCATCTGCTATCGATGTGTCCATCCCCATGCCCTTCCCTTCCACGACTAGCAATTGAGTGGTTGAAATCAAATTGGAAACGTTCTCTTTGAACCACGACACGACATCCCTTTGGGATTTGTTGGCAAGTTCAGCTGCCTCTTCGAGCTTGCCTTCGTTCAGAGCTGTTTTGGCTTGTTCTATCGTAGCGTTTATCTCCTCGCTCTCGAACCCGAACTCAACGGCGGCCTGATATCTCTGGCCAACGATGTCCAGAAGCTCAGATGAGTCCTTCCGGGATATCGACTCCTCAATCTTCTCTCGGCTCCTACCTGCAAGCTTGAGGGCCTGGTCGTACTTGGATTTCTCCAATGCTTTCTTGGCTGCCAGCAACATCTCGAGCGACTTCTTGACATTCACCCGTTTCTTCTTCGCCTCTGCAATCAGTGCGGCGCTGGAAGAGATTGCCTTGTAAGCCTTCTCGTGCATCTGCAACGAATCCTCTGCCAGTCCGTCGCATTCGGTCAACGATTTGAAAACGGTCCCATAGTTCTCTGTGCCTATGGCGAGTCTCGCCTTCTTCAGGTGACCCCTCATCTCCTCGATCTCCATATCGAGCTTCTTTGCCTTGACCACCTTGGCCTCAATGATCGAGAATGATTTCTCAGATAGGGTCGCCAGATCGCCGATGGCCCTCTCCCCGACGTCAACGACCTGCCTGTACTTGCCGGCATCCATGCTTTCCATGGCCTGGTCGTACTTGTCCCTCAGGGTCTGGATGTCAATGTTAAGAGATTCAGCAAGGTTGAGGGCGAGGCCCATGGCCTCCAATGACCTGTTCGCGAAGTCCGTGAGGCTGGTCTCGACAATCTTCCTGCCCTCATCTATGAACCCGAATGCCTTTGCGAAGTCCTCGCGGGCATATGCGGCCTCCGCCTTGTCCAGGAGCTTCCTGGCACCAACGGAACTCTCTCCGGCCCTCTTGACCTCTTTCTGAAGTGTTGAAATCGCATCTGAGAGATGAGCGTCAATGGAGTCGTCGACGGAGGTTCTGCAATCCACCGCGTGCTTTATGGAAGATTCGAAGTCCTTGGCCTTCATGGTGGCCACTGCCTTCTCCAGTATCTTGTCCTCCTCGGTGAGATCGATGTCCATCCTCTGCCCCAAAGTCAGCGATGACTCGGCGGATTCGATGGCTTCCATGGTCCTGTCCAACTGTGCCTTATCTATCGCTTCCCGGCTCTTCTTGACCAGTCCAAGCACCTTTGAGAAGTCTCTGGACTGAAGTGCGATCCTGGCCTTTTCCAGCAACTTCTTGGCGGCGGTAGTGTCAACTCCAATCTCGTCCGCAAGAGCGAAGCTCTTCTGCATCGATTTTATCTCGGATTCGACGGTCTCGAATTCAGACACGATCTTGCTGACCTCTTCGTCCGTCCTCTCAGCGTATTCAAGTGCCTCATTGAAGTTCTCGCGCTTCATGGCCTCCCTGGACTTCTCCATGAGATCCATTGCCTTGGTCAGGTCGGCCCCAATGTTCTTGGCAGTGACGAACTTGGACCGCGAGGTGGCAATGGTAACCAGGACCTTCTGGAACTGTGCGTTCCGGGCCTCCTCTTCGGCGTTCCTCAGTTTGATGACCGCTTCCCTGTAATTGCCATCCTTGAGAGCGGTCTCGGATTCCGCAAGTATGTTCTTTGCGTCCGACACATCGGCCTTAATCTCCTCGGCGCTGGCAACCACCTTGTCGAACGATTCGATCCTGTCCTCGACGCACCTCTGGAGTGTTCTCTCGGCCTCTACCTTCGCCTGCTTGGTGGAATTGAGTGACTTTTCGAACTCGCCCTTCTTCAGCTCTGACCTGGCCCTCTGTACGACAGGAGTGATCTTGCTGACATTGGCCCGCATCTCGGTGCAGAACCCGACTATTGAGTCCGTCTCTTCCAGAGAGGATTCGATGTCCTCTCGAAGCTCTGATGCCACGTTCTGGAAGCAGTCTTTTGTGAAATTGAGGGCTGATTCGTAATCATTGGATTCAAGAGCGGACCTGGCTCTGGACAGGAGGTCTTCGGCGACCGAAACGTCCTTCCCTGCCTTCTTGGAGACCATTATGAGTGACTGGGCAGATGAGAATCTGGTCGACAGGTGTTCGTGAAGGATCTTCTCCGTCAGCTGCCAAGATTTCCTGGCGAGTTCCACCGCCTTCTCCAGGTCTTCAGAGGCGACGGCCTCTTTGGCCTGTTTGACGAGTTCCTCACCCTCGGGCACCTTCTTCCCGATGCCCTCGGCGAGCTGGAGCATGCCAGCGCTGGATTCCACGATCGCCTTCACCCTTTCCTCGTAAATCCTCTTGCTCTTCTCCTTGCACTCAAGACCCTTCTCAAGCGCGAGCCTAAAATCCTTGACCTTCATTGCCTGCGAAGATTCCTCCAAAAGGGCTTCAGCATCTGCAACGTTGGCGTCTATCTTCTTGGCCATGTCGATGATGTTAGTGGCCTCTTCGAGCTCCTTTTCGGCATTTTCCCGGTTCTCGGTGGTTTCCCTTGCCTTTTCTTCCAGCTGTTTCTGCAACTGGATCTGCCGAAGATAGCTCACTCTTTCAACTCCAACTCTGCAATCTCTCTCGCAACAACCCTTTTGCTAGCAGGCCTATATCTATCTTACTAAAGCTAGTTGCGTTTATGTCAGGAAAAAGTATGTTTTGCTGACTATTTATAGATTTAGATTCGGGCCAGACATTGCCTACGCCTATCATGTGTCCTTCTCTCATTGCGGGTTCTGGATATGCTCCTGGAACCACTTCTTGATCTCATCCCTGTTGGCGGCGTCGATGCCGAAGTAATCCGCAAATGACTTGCTTGTTGAGAGCTCCAGGCTGTTCCCCTTTGGCCGGGTCAGTATCAGGTTGCGTTCCTTTAGCTCATTGACATGTTCATATGCCTTGCCTCCCACCATCCTCTGAAGGTTGCTCTGCATGATTGGTTGGTGATATGCGATGAGGGCCGCCGTCTTCAGCAGGTCCTTTGATATTTCGGTGTCCGCCATCAAGGACACGCGTTCCGCGTATTCGCCCTTCAACTGCATGACGTGCTTCCGGCCCACCTTGACTATCTCGATGGCCCCGCCATTGGATGAATAGTCCTTGACGAGCTTCTTCAACATACCTCTCACCTCGTCCACCGTCATTCCGACGGACTGGGCTATCTCCTCGGCCTCGATCGGTCTTCCAGCACAGAACAGAGCAGCTTCGACAACAGGTTCATCCTTCAATCATACCACCGCAAGTTTGGTTAGTGTCATATCCTCTTCAAGGGCATCCTCGGAGAGCATTGTGAGGCCGTCCTCTGGTGCGACCAGCCTCTTGACCATGATTTCACCATACGGGAATTTCCTCTGCCAGATCTTCACCTTGTTCATGTTCGCCAGGAAGAGGGTGGACACGAACACGGTCACCCTGTCCCAGATGTCGTGGTTATAAAGGTCGCGAAGGGGCACTGGATGGCCATCGAACCGGCAAAGCCTGTTCCAGGTGAGGGCCATGTCCTCGTTGAGGTCCTCATTGTGGACCTTCTCGGAGAAGTCTGGTGGCTTCTGACATCTTGCCTTCTCCCTCATCTCATTGATGGTCGTCTGAAGCTCGGCTTCCTTTCGGGCCTCATCAAAGGCCTCCACAATCTCGATGAGCGTGACAGGTCTTTGGTTCTTGGTCCGGACGGGATCGTGTATCGGGGGGCTGGGCCTGTTCATGACGGCGTGGGTGAAATCGAGATCCTCAGACTCCTGATAGAGGCCTGAGTCCAGCTCCCATTCGCTGAAGTAGTTCTCTTCCTCTTGTATGGGTGGGTCTGCCTCAACCAGAACCTCCTCGCTCTGAAGTTTTAGGATCGACCAGGCCATCAGTACGAGCTTTCCGGCGACGATGAAGTTGACGTACCCTTCCTTCTTCACCTGCTTCAGATACATCTTGGTGAACTCTCGGAGATTGATGTCCCATGGGTCGAACATGTGCTCGATCACGAGTTCAAATGCGGCTGCGATGCTCTTCTCGAATGGGTCATCGATGACTATGTGCATCCCCTTGTCAATGTCGTGGACCATGTGGAGGTACCTGTCTATTCTCCCAGAGGCGTCATCCTCACTGATGATGGATTTGTGGAAGAGCAAATGGTTCAGGACTGCCTCGTATTGCTCGTTCAAGCCGCGACCTCCTCTGCTTCGTGTACGCCTTCTTCTTCTTGGATCTCGCCGATGTTGACCCTCATTATGACGTCAGATACTCCAGATGTCTGCATGGTCACCCCGATGATGTGATCGGATTCCTTCAGCGTGACCTTTCTCAAGGAGACCTGGACGAACTGAGCGGTGGCCGAGTTCCTCTTGATCATAGCGGCGACCTTCTCTGCATTGATCGCATCCAGGTTCTGATCCACCTCATCAAGCAGGTAGAACGGCGATGGGTCGAACTGCTGAATGGCAAAGATGAAGGCCATGGACACAAGGCTCTTCTCGCCGCCTGAAAGCGCTTCCAGTCTGTGCACCTTCTTGTTGGGTGGCTTCGCCTTGATTATGAGCCCTCCTTCGAACGGTTCCTGCTCGTTCTCCAAGATGAGCTCTGCTTCGCCGCCTCCAGATAGTTCGTTGTACACCCTGCTGAACTGCTCGTTGATGCCGTGGAAGACCTTGTACAGGCCGTCCTTCTTCCTCTCGTTTAGCTTCTCCACTAGCTTGACAAGGTCCCTCTTCTGCGACCCCAATTGCTTGTATTCCTCGCTCAGCTCCTTGTGCCGTCCCTGCTGCTGATCGAAGTCCTCCAAGGCCCTGAGGTTCACCGGGCCCAATGTCTCCATTGCGACCTCGCATTCGTTCATCGTCTGTGTAAGCTCTTCTGCTGGGGGCAGTTCCTCGCCGACATCCGCATCCAGTTCCTCGAGTTCCTGATTGGCCTCAGCCAGCTTGGTCTCGCCCACGTTAAGCTGGGACTGCAGTCCAAGGATGAAATCCTCCTTCGTGTGCAGTTTGTGCAGGTTCTTGTCTATCTCGCTCTCGATTCCGGTCTTTGTCTTGTAGGCCGCATCTCTCTTGTCCCGGAGATCCCTGACCTCGTTGCCCATGGAATCCTCAATCTTCTCCATTGCGCGTACGTGGTGCTCGAACTCCTCGTGCTTCTTCTTCGATGCCTCGATTCTTGAGTTGTTGCTCTTGATCTGCTCCCGGTTGTGATCTATTCGAGAGTCAAGCTCGTTCATCCTGTCGGTCACAACATCTAGCTGTGTCTGAACGGTCTCCAGCTTGGACCTTATCTCGTTCCTCTCGTCCAGCATCTTGGATTTGGCGGACTGGAGCTTCGTCAGTTTCCTCTGGAGTTCTTGAGGTGATGAAGTGATTATCTTCCGCTTCTCGTCGTCCCTCTTGGTCTTGAGCTTCTCGAGCTGTTGTGTGACCTTCTCGATCTCCTCTGTTGAAGTTCTGACCCTTTCTTCGGCTTCCTGGAGCTCCTGTTTCTTCTTCTCGAGTTTTTTCTCGAGAGTCTTGACCTTTGATTTGAACTCCTTTTCCTTCGCTCTCAATGCGCCTATCCTGATCTGTGATGATTCGGAGACGTCCTCGGCTTCCTTCAGGTTAGATTCCATGCCCTGTATCTCGGAGCGAACCTGCTGGAGCTCCTGAGCGACGTTGTCGGATTCCTCGATCGCCCTTCGGAGCCTCTCTGAGACCTTCTTGATCTCCTTCTTGCTCGGTGCCCCGAACTTGAGCGAACTCTTCCGGAGTGTTCCGCCGACCATTGCGCCGCTGGCCTCTATCAGCTCACCCTGGGCGGTGGCTATCCTCACCCCGCCCATGAGCCTCCTGGCCTCTTTGAGGTTCTCTACGATGATCGTGTCCGTGAAAACGTACCAGAACGCGTTCTTGAACTTCTCATCATACTTGACGAGATCGACAGCGTATCCCAGGGATTCCTTCTGTGCCAGAACTGCCTTGCCTCTTGGTCTTCCTGGGAGCATCTTGTTCAGCGGTAGGAATATCGCCCTGCCCAGGTTCTTCTTCTTGAGGTAATTGATGCATTCGCCTCCGGTATGGTCCGTGTCCACCACCATGGCCTGCAACCGTCCCCCGGCCGCCACTTTGATAGCAGTCTCGAACTTATTCTCCACCTCGCAGAGTTCCGCGACCGTTCCGTGGATTCCCTTCAGCTCGCCCGTGTCCCTTGCCTCCAGCAGGGCCATCACTGCCCGGTTGTACCCTTTCTCAACTGACGCGGCCGCTTCCGCTTCCGCCTTCAGGTTGTTGTATTCCCGGGTCAATGACCGTATCGCATCTTCAAGTTCCTGAGCCTGCTGGGCAAGCTTGGCCTCCAGTTCTCTCTGTGAATCGTGTTCTTCCCTGAGTGAGCCGGCGTTCTTCTTCGAATCCTTGGTCGCCGAGTTGATCTCGCTGATCTGCCACTGAGCGTCCTTGAGCTCGAACCCGTATGTCTTGAGGTCTTCCTCGATCTGGGCAACCTCGGTCTGTATCCTCTCGATCTTGTCGTTTGATCGGTCATCCTCCAAGGTGAGGTTGTGGATCTCGTCCTTTGTCTGGTCCACCTGCTTCTCCGAGGATATGACACCCTTCCTTAGGGTGAGCATCTGGTCATCGGACTCCGATGCCGATTCTTCCAACGTGGACAGCTCCTCGTTTTTCTCTTTAAGGACCTCTTCCAGCTCGTTGAATCTGCTCTCGGCGGTCTCCTTCTCTTGGTTGAGTTTGGAGACCTCATCATCGACCTTCTTCCTCTCCTCCTGGATCTCTTTGACATCTTGCTTGAGTCTAGAGTTGTCCTCGGTGAGCGTCTCGACGGCGTCCTCGGCCCTTGCCCTCTCGATCCTGAGCTGGTCCATCTTCTTCTTCATTTCCCTGGCTTCTTCTCCGCCCTTCTCCGCGATCTTGTTCTCGAACTTCTCGAGCTCCCTTTCCGCTTCACCCAGCCTCTCCTTGAACTCGGCCCTCTTCTGGTTGAGGTTCTCCTTATCGCCCTCGAACTTCCTCATGTTCTCTCTGATGCCGTTTATCTCGGCCTCGATCATCTCTGTGTTCTTGACCACCATCTGGGCTTTCGCAAGGCTCAGCCGGTCCTTGAGTGCCTTGTACCTCAGTGCGCCGGACCGGTCCTTGTCTAGCTGGCGAATCTGCCTCCTTATCTCATCGATGATGATGCCTATGCGTTCCAGGTTGCCTTCCACTTCTTCCCTCCTCTTGTCGGCCCTGGCAATGTCGTCGTCGAACTTGGTTATCCCGGCGATGCTGTCCAGGATCCTTCTCCGCTCAACGTTCCCTATCGCGACTATCCGCGAAACATCCCCCTGCTGGACTATGTTGTATCCGTCGGCGCTTATCCGGGCGTGCGCCAAAAGAGAATCGAATTCGGAAAGGCTGGACTTCTTACCATTCACGTAGAAGTAGGAATAGTATCCATCCGGGGTGGACGTGGAGACCTTTACGAATCTCGTGAGCTTGACTATGTCAGAATCTATGGGTATGGTCCTGTCTGTGTTATCGAAGACAAGTGATACCTTGCAGTGCTTTCTCCTCCTGCCAGATTTCCCTCCGTTGAATATCAAATCTGTCAGACGCCCAGCCCTGATGAGCTTTGAGCTCCGAGGACCAAGTACGAAAAGTACCGCGTCGGAGATGTTCGATTTTCCACTGCCGTTCGGGCCAGTAACCGTAGTGTAGCCCTCTAGAAACGGTATCACGGTCTTTTTTCGGAAGGACTTGAAGTTCTCCATCTCTACTTCTCTGAGGAACATTGAAATCACCGTAGTTGGGAAAATGTGGACTGACTGGCAATTGCTGTTATATCCATCCCATTGATTCCCTTCTGCTAGTCCGACGAATTGTCAGACAATTGGCTGTATAAGGAAGACCATATATAAATGTTGCGACGTGTCCAGTGGTGGGATCTAAGACATAATTGTCTTCTCGGTCTCCTCGACCTGCTTTGCTATCTTGGGATCTTCGAGAAGCTTGTCGAACCATCTGTCCATGAACTCGATGTCTTTCTGGGCCTCCGGATCGTCCTTGGAGACTTCTTTGAGTATCCTCAACTGGCATCTCTTCCAGAGCAGGATCTCCTTGGGCATCATGAGGAGCCGGGAATAGGGGTTCCTTTCCACGTTAACGATGGACGATTCCTGCCAGAGTCTGAAGATCCTATCGTACGCGAAGCCAATGATTATCACGCCGACCAGGACGATGAACAAGAGCAGGAGCATCCCCAAGAAGACATTCTCCTGAGGAACGCCCAGATAGACGTCGAACAGAGGGGCAAAGTATTGATAGAAGATACCTGTGAGCGTTAGGCTCCAGAACCCGATGCTGATTATCATTTGGCTCTGCTGTATCCTCCATATGTAGGTCATCAATGCCTTCTTGACCTGGACCATGATGGGCATTCAAAAATGGAGAGTGGTATAAAAACATAGTGGAAAGGGATTCCGACTTTATTGGATGACTTCCTCCAGGAAGCCTTCCAGCTTCTCCGCGAACACGGCCCAATCGAACTCCTTGACATGCTCGAGGTTCCTGGCGCCCATCTCCTCGGCAAGTGAATCGTCCCTTAGCAAGGTCAGCATCTTCTCTTCCAGGGCCTTCTCATCCTTGGGTGGAACGAAGAAGCAGTTCATGCCGTCCTCGAAGACAGTGTTCATGCCGACCACGTTTGTCATGACAACCGGAAGACCGGATGCCATAGCCTCCAATACCACGTTAGGGAACCCCTCGCTGGCGGAAGGGTGCACGAACAGATCCGAGGAAGCGAGGTACAGCGGTATCTTCTCGAAGGGTACCCATCCCTCGAACTGGACATCGTCGCGCACTCCCAAGTCCCTGGCAATCCTCTTTAGCTCTTTTGCCTCGGGTCCGTCCCCTATGAGAAGGAGTCTAGAATCCGGCACGCTCTCATGGACCCGAGCGAAAGCCCTTATGAGATCGTTCTGACCCTTGAACGGAAGCAGTCCGCTCACACAGACCATCAACTTACCTGACATGGTCAAACCCAGATCGCTCCTCGCCTCTTCCCGGGTTGCCGTCCCAAACCTTGCCACGTCCACGCCGTTCGGGAGAACGACGGGGCTGACGCCGTACTCTTTCTGAAGATAATCCTTCTGGTAGCCGGTCTGAGCGATGATCATCCTTGACTCCTTGACCACGACGGGCCTCAATTTGTCCACCGTCCAGTGGGCCTCGTCGAAGTTGAACAGGTCGTTCTCACCCTGAAGCATCAGGACGCTGGGTATCTCTTTCAGCTTCTGGAGCATGACGCCTCCGTGTCCGCATGGGAAGACGTTCCTGGCGAGTATGACATCCGCTTCATCCACAGTTCGAGCCAGTCTTGCCAGATACCTTCCGTAGCCAAGCAGTGTTCCGAACCTCTTCCTGTCCGCCCAGTTGGGGAATCTCCCTACGACCACCTCGCCGGGATAGGCCTCCATGTCCACGCCCTTGAAAAGGATGCTGTACAAGGTTACGTCATGTCCTCTCTCGGACAACGAGTCCTTGATGTGTCGCATCACCACCCTGTTCCTGGACCGTATCATGGCTATCTTCATCAGGAGCCTCTGCTGGCGCACAATGAACTGGCTCTCTAAATACCTTTTCGATTGGGTGAATGGCAACTAACGAATTATTTAAGTCGGTGGTATTCTCTGTCCCGTTCAGGAGATTTGGCTTTGCATCCGGAGAACCTCAAGAGGAAGATAGAGGACAAGACCGCAAAGATATGCATTGTGGGCCTGGGATATGCCGGCCTACCCACAGCGGTTGCTTTTTGCGAAAAAGGTTTTGAGGTCGTGGGAGCGGACGTTGACGCGCGGAAGGTCGAGATGATAAACCAAGGTAGCTCCCCCATCAGGGACTTGATTCTGGACGAGCGCCTTGAGAAACTCGAGGGGAAGCTCGAAGCAACAACCGATGTCTCCAAGGCAGTCTCCGAGTGTGACGCGATCTCGATCGTGGTCCCGACGCCTGTGAACGAGGCCAAGGAACCTGATCTCACATACGTTGTTTCTGCTTCAGAATCTGTATCAAAGGGATTGAAAGAAGGTCAACTAGTCGTCCTGGAATCAACAACCTATCCGGGGACCACCAAGAATGTGGTACAGCCGATACTCGAGCGATCAGGACTGAAGACACCTGATGATTTTGGTCTGGGCTATTGCCCAGAGCGTTTCAATCCGGCAGACCCGGAACATCCAATGGAACGGATGGTAAGAATCGGATCAGCAAACTCGCCGAAGTGGGCAGGAGGATTGAAGCTTCTCTTCGAGTCAATCGTCAAGGAAGTAGTCCTTGTTCGAAATATCAGGACTGCCGAGGCCGCAAAGGTGGTGGAGAATGCGCAGAGGGATCTCAACATTGGTTTTGTCAACGAACTGGCCTTGATCTTCGAGAGAATGGACATAGACGTAATTGATGTGATTGAAGCCGCGTCCACGAAATGGAACTTCATCAAGATGTATCCGGGTCCAGGAGTGGGAGGTCACTGCCTTCCCGTGGACCCCTACTACCTAACGCATAAATCGAAAGAACTGGGTTACGAACCCAGAGTCATCCTTGCCGGCAGATATGTGAACAACTCCATGCCCAATCACACGGTCGACCTTGCTGAAGACGGGCTCAAAGAAGCTGGAAAGACCATCGAAGGTGCCGACATCTGCGTGCTTGGTCTGGCATTCAAGCCAAACATAGGTGATGTAAGAGAGAGCCCTTCGGTCGAGGTTGCCAGAATCATGCTGGCAAGAGGCGCGCGAGTGAGGGCTCACGATCCGATTGTCGAACCCGAGATCGTCGAGAGAGAACTTGGCTTGGAGAACCTGTCTCTGGAAGATGGCCTGAAAGATGCAGACTGTGTTGTCTTGACAACGGATCATGACTCGTTTAGGGAGATTCGGATTGAGAGAATAGAGGAACTAGCCAAGGAGAATTGTGTTCTTGTGGACACAAGGAATGTATTTGATCCAGAAGAGATTCCCAAAGGCATCATATACCGAGGCATAGGGAGGGTCCGATTCTGAAGGGGAAGAAAGTTCTGGTTACCGGCGGCGCTGGCTTCATCGGTTCCCACATAGCCGAGGTCCTTTCCAAGGACAACGAAGTACGCGTCCTGGACGACCTGAGCACCGGTAGTGAAGAGAATCTTTCGTCCTTCAGGGATAGAATACAACTGCACAAAGGGAGCATACTCGATCTGGATTTGTTGAGGCTGGTGACGAAGGATGTTGATTTCGTGTTCCACGAAGCTGCCCTCCCATCCGTTGAGAGAAGCGTCAAGGATCCAACGACGACGAACATGATCAACGTCAGAGGAAGCCTGAATGTCCTGGAAGTGGCTAGAGAGAACAATATTGAGAAGGTCATCTACGCTTCCTCCTCCTCCGTTTACGGAGCTTCTCAAACACTTCCCAAGGTTGAGACCATGAGCTCACGTCCAGTTTCGCCGTATGGTGTGAGCAAACTCGTTGTGGAACACTATTGTCGCATCTACCAGGATATATTCGATCTGAAAACAACGTCACTAAGGTATTTCAACGTGTACGGACCCAGGCAGGACCCGAAATCTGAATACGCAGCTGTGGTACCTCGGTTCATAACGAGAGCCTTGTCTGAAAGGGAATTGACAATCTATGACGACGGAAGCCAAGTGCGAGATTTCACTTTCGTGCTTGATACCGTTGAAGCGAACATCTTGGCAGCTGAGAAGAAGGCTGTTGATGGAGAAGTCCTGAATGTGGCTTGTGGGACCGCTATAGGAATCAATGATCTGGCAGACCTAGTCTTCAGTGTGGTAGGAAAGAAAACAGGTATCGAACATGTCCCACCAAGGATGGGAGAGATAAGGGATTCATGGGCAGACATAACGAAAGCAAAAAGACTGCTGGACTACGAACCAAGATACTCGATAAGAAAGGGTCTTGAACAGACGGTTATCAGTTACAGAGGTCCCTGAAAGGCGGGAACCGGTTATGTCTGTTCTCTTTCCTGAGCAATCCGATATACCAAATCAGCTTCTTTCTCAACCCTTTCCTGCCAGCTGTCCAGGTTTCGGAGGGCCCATTCTCTTGCGTTTTCTCCGATATTATGCCTCAACAAGTCATTCTCGAGAATATCGACTATGACATCCGAGAGATCACCCAATTTCTCAGGATCTAGGAGGATTCCAGTTTTTCCATGTTCTACAAATCTTCGCATCCCCATAATGTCGAGAACAATGGGGCATTTCCAGCAAATCATGGCTTCGAATATCGGACCTATGGACCATAAGCAAGGCACAACATCAGCGATGCTCAGGTACTTCCCTACATCGTCATGAGGGACTGGGCCCACAAAGATAACATGATCTTGAACTCCTAACTGAGCAGCCAAGTTCTCCAGGTTCTCTCTCTCAGGACCGTCTCCCAATATCAAGTACTTCAAACTGCCAATTCGTTCCACGATCTTTGGTATGGCTTCAATCACATAATGGATCCCTTTGTATTTGGTCAGACTCGACACAGTAACGATGACTCTGTCTGACTTAGATATCCCCAAGGAGCTCCTCAGTTCATCAATGGGAAGATCTTCTTTCCACATCTCTTTGTCGTGGCCATCAATCCAGAAGTGGGCTCTCTCGAGTTTTACTCCAAACCTCTCTGCTAGCTCGGAAACACCGGTTCCATCGTCACCGATGACATATGCAGTTGCTGGGGACATTAGACTGAGAGGAAGTTCGAAATTCATCAGATGCTGCAGTCTGGTATATTCGCTGGCAAACACAAAACCATATGTACGGCTTATGTTAGGAATACCTCGAAGCTTAGCAACGAAAGAAGCGATTGGGATACCATATGGACCGTGACCATAGAGGACATCTGGCTGCACAACCTTCGCCAACTTGACCATCTTCAAGGTCCCCAGGAGTAGAAACATGAAGTATTGGAATCTGGATATCAACCACCAGAGTCCTCTTCCGTAGCGTTCAGGATAATGTTCAAAAAAGGGCACCCAGAACCTCCAGATGTGGACACCATGTTGCTCCGAGTGCGTATTCCCATCACGAGGAATTACGAAGTGGGTGATGTATCCCCTCCGAGTGAACTCTTCATGAGTCTTCTGAACGATTGGCATGCAGGTAACGTCTTGTGACCATATGTTGGTTGAAATCTCAAGGATGACGGGTCCGTCCATGATTCTTCCTTCCTCTCAGTAATTGAGATCTTATTGTGATTCTGTCGTCTTGATCACAGCAGCCGGTATTCCAACTGCAATAGAATTGGGGGGAATCGATTGTGTAACCACAGAACCCGCACCGATTATCGAGTGATGCCCAATCGTGACCCCTGGAAGGACAACGGCATTGGCTCCGACCGCCACATAGTCCTC
>JAUVGH010000071.1 GCA_030593885.1 Methanomassiliicoccales archaeon | reverse complement strand
CGAAGAGAATGGATAAGATGCCGAAAGCCACAACGAAATAAAGCGGTGGAAGGTCAGCAAAGAAGCTGAAGGTCGCAATAGCAAGTCCAAGGAACACCAAGCCAACGATCCTCCCGAGAATGAAGTACATCCCGCGGACCTTGTCCTCTGATGTGACCCCGAATGATACCAGGGCGCAAAGCCAGGCACCGCCGAACGAAAGACCGACGCCTGCGGCAGCGATCAACTCTCCGATGACGCCACCACCTCCTTTGGCTGCTCTGTCGTGACCTTCTGCACCTTCTTCTTTCTGACGATGATGTTCAACAGGACAAGGAAGACGATCACGAGAGTGACGATGACGATCTGGAATGCAAATGCTAGGTAGTCCGGTTCTCCAATGGTCTCCTCGATCACATGGGTCTTGCCATCAATGATGAAGATGTGCGGGGTTGTGTAGGCGCTGGTGAAATCAGCCTTTCCCTGATACCCGCCTTGAGTGGCGATTATCTCCATCTGTCCGTCCCGGTCGATGTCATACAGCTTAATCCCGAAGATGTCGGTGCCCAACAGATCGCTCTTCCATTCCACCTCATGCGTGCTTCCGTCGAACACCCAGATGTATCCAGGCTGGTTGCCGATGACGATCTCGATTATGCCGTCGCCGTCGATGTCCGCAGCATCCAGGCCATACGCCTTGGGCCCGATGTCGTCGCTCTCCAGGACCATTTCATAAATGTCGGGTTCGCCCACGCCCAGACCACCTGAGTATCTGAATATGTAGAGGAACCCGGGGAAGTATCTGTACCCGTTGCTTGCCACGATCTCGAGGTTCCCATCACCATCAACGTCCTTTATCAGCAAACCTTCCGGGTCGCCGTTCAGATCGGGACTCTTCCACTCCCTGACATATCTCTGACCATCATACTGGTAAATGTGAATGTAACCCTCCCCGGGCGTCTCTCCCAGAGCATGACCGGTGCCGAATACGAGCTCGTTGACCCCGTCGTTGTCCACATCGTGGATGGATATGGCCCTTATTCGCGAACCCAGCTCTTCGATCTTGGCCTCCAGTGTCAGGTTCACTCCATTGTAGATGTAGACCGTGCCCCAGGGAGTGTCGGTCTTGTATCCGGTGCCGATTATCAACTCGTTCTGACCATCCGCGTCCACGTCCCCGACGGCGAATCCGTGAGCGTCTCTGATCAGTTCGGGACTCTTCCATTTCCTCTCGTGGGTCTTGGCATCGTAGATGAAGACCTCGCCCTCTCCGGTGCCTGCTATGATCTCGTTGTTCCCGTCCCCGTCCAGATCGGCCACCATTATGCCCCAGAGTCTTGTACCAAGCTTCTCGCTCCTCCACTCCTCGATGTACTCGTTGTCCCTATACTCGATTACATTGATGTGACCCTCGTAGTTGCCCAGGACTATCTCGATGTTGTCGTCCTCGTCTATGTCGGAGACGACCAGTGAATTGAACCTCCCGGGAGCGCTGCCCAGGAACTCGGCATCGATCTCAGCTCTCACGACGATAGCTGATGAGGATAGAAGAATGAACGCAAGAACGAATGAAACCCCAACCCTGGAAATCTTCAGTCCACTTCACCTCCTCTCGAACTTCCTGATCTTGGCCGGTATCCGCACCACCATGACAAGGATGATAAGAATGAAGATGACAAAGAAGGCGATCATGCCAAGCAACCAGGGAGCTGGTCCAGTCCTTTCAGTGCCCCCTCCGATCCCAAACTCATATACCCGTATCTTGAACTCGACGTTCGATCCACTGGCCAGCCTTTTGCCGTCGGGGGACCAGGCACTCGATTGGATAACGCCTCCAGCGTCCTCATTGTCCCTGATTGTCTTGAGAATGGACCCGGTTGTGGCGTTCCTGATCATGAGGTAGGCTTCGGTTACACCCGAAGCAGCAATGATGTTCTCGTAAGGGTGCCAGTCGACCGACCTGATGCAATTGGGAGCGGCCCATCTGCTCAGCTCCTCGCCGGTTGTGGTGTTCCACACCCTGATCTTGTAATCCCTGCTGCCGGACACAAGCATGGTCTCGTCTGGGGACCAGTCTAGGCTCAGAACGCCGATCGTGTGCCCAGTAAGATTGAGGTAATTGTCCCAGCTGGTCGTGTTCCACAGCTTGATGAACTTATCGTCAGAGGCCGAAACAAGCCTTGATTGATTCGAGGACCATCTCAACTCCAATATGCCGTCCCTATGCCCGGTCAGGTTCTGGACCGCTATGCCCTGTTCGAAATCCCATATCTTAATCAGATTCTCGGGAAGGTTGTTCATCGCGACCTTGTCCGTCCCGGAACCGGAGGCAATGTATTCTCCATCGGGAGACCAGCTCATGGACAGAACGCTCCCTTTATGGCCAGAGAGTATCTTCACTATCTCCCACGTTTCTGTTTTGTAGATGATCACCAATGTGTTATCCCCGCCTACGGCCAGATACTGACCATCCGGTGACCAGGCGCTGGTCCTTGCCGGAAGGTGTGGGTTGACTTCGCATTCCTTTATGGCGTCGCACCTAGTCCCTTCCCATTCTTCTTGATGAGAGCCCAGCTCGACAAGTTTCTCCCCGGTGGTGGAATTGACTATGACTGTTGTGTTGTCGAACAAGGTGGCCGAAATGAGGGAACCGTTGGGCGACCATGCAACCGACCACAGGGTGGCGTTGTGCAGTGGTTCGCTTTCCCAGAGCAGGCCCAGGGTTTTGACATTGAACTCGTCGCCCTGACCGACAGCCGAAGGAGAGAACGTCAGGGAGAATGCAAGGAAGGCCAAGGCAATGGATACCAGCTTCTTTTTCGAACTCATGCGGTATCCCCTCTTTCCTCTTCGCCTCTCCTCCGAATGAAAACGATAACGAGAACGACATTCAAGACGACAAGAACGACGATCGCCCCAATGTAACCGAAGTACTTGTACCACGGGAACTCCGCCTCGGTGGTGGTGTTTTCATATGCGGTCCCCGGCTCGATGACTATCTGGTAGGTCGCTCTCCCATCTTCGAACCCGAACTTACTGGCAACAGCGGTAATCGTAAGGGTGGTGTTCTGCTGGACCGTTGGGGCGGTGTACTTGACCCTATTGGTTCCATCAGAGAAAGTGCTGGCACCCTGTTGGGACAGTTCTCCTATTGAGACAGTGAGGCTCACAAAAGCCCCCTCGACCGGCTCCTGGTCGTGAGTGGCTAAGAAGGTTATTCCCATCACACGGTTAGATTTCAGTGCTTCGTTGTCCGGGATGATTTCCACCTCGAGAGAAGGAAGACCCGAAGCCCCCAGCCCGTACATCACCCCATTGGTACCGCCTACGAAGATCTTGCCGTCGACCACAGTTGGGGAGGATACAGTGCCTCTGGGGATCGTCAGGTTCCAGAAGAAGCTCCCATCGGTTTCGTTCACGCATATCAGGCCGTGGATCGTCGAGCCAATCAGCACCCTCCCATCAGCCACCGCGGGTGAAGATCCTCCCTGGAAGTCGTCGGTGGGGACCGACCAAATGACATCGTTGCTGTCTATAATGCCATCTTGCGGGGAGGGCTCGTAGAGCGGGAGAGCATAGAAGTTGAAGTCGTTGCTGCTAACGAAAACGGTGTCATTGTGAACCGCGGGGGATGCGTAGACGAAGTCATTGGCCGTGAATGTCCATATGACATCGCCTGTGAACTCATCCAAGCAGTAGACGTTGTCATCGTCCGACCCGACGATAACCCTGCCTTGGGTCACTGCCGCGCTCGAGAACCTGACATCGTTGTCATTGACGGATGGGATGCTGAAGTTCCAATCCACTGTCCCATTCTCGATCCAGATGCTTGTGAAATTGCCGTCATTTGATCCAATGAATACCCGTCCATCGGCGATGGCGGGTGTTCCCCATATGGCTCCTCCCGTTTGGAAAGGTGCACCCCAGTAGTGGCTCTGATCGGTAACGTTCACTGCGTAGAAGTTGTGGTCCTTCGAACCGAAGAAGACGGCACCGTTGTAGTACTTGGGAGAACCTACGATTGGCCCACTGACGGGAAATGACCACAGCAGTTCACCGGTGGTCGCATTGAAAGAGTATAGTCCCGGGTCGGCAAAGCTGGCTGTCGCAACGTACACGGTGTCCTCGTGAACGTACGGCGTCGAATCCACAGGACCATCGAAGGTGTAGTTCCAGAGCTCCACGCCAGTTGAAGCTTCTACCGCATATACCATCCTGGATTGGGAACCGAAATATATCACTCCGTTCGCATAGGCTGCGGAGGACTGTATCGGCCACTGAGTGGGGAACTCCATGAACCCGTCATTGGTGGTGGGAATTGTGGAGATGGAATATCCAGTGTTGTTTAGATTACCCCTGAACTGATGCCACCTGGCCTCCTCGTTCGACCCATCGCCCCTGGTGGGTACCTCGTCACCCGTCGCTACTGGGAATCCACTCAGCGAAGATGTTATTAGCAGAAGTAGAACAGCCAAGTAAACGCCATTTCTGAGTCTTCTCATTTCACAGACACCCTACGTGTTTTCCCGTTCTCCGTTACCATCCAAAACCGTCCAGCTGGAATCTGGACTTCCTTCCGATACTCCAAAGATTCTGCGATTCTGATATAAACGTTTTGGATTTGGCAATCTACACTGGCTACTCCTCGACCCTCAAGGCATCGACCGTCCTCATCTTTCCTGCCCTGATGGACGGTCCTGCAGTTGAGAGAAGAGTAGATACCAGGACTGTGAGGACGATGATGGTAATGGTAAGCCATGGGACTACAACCCCATAGCCCTGACCCCCGATAGGTCCGAAGAAGATGAATGAGACCAGCAAGCCGAACACGACGCCCAGGAGAGTTCCAGTCAAAGAGATGTACAGGTTCTCCAACAAGAAGGCTTGAAGCACCATGCTGCGCTTGAATCCCAAGGATCGGAGGATACCGATCTCGTTCCTTCTTTCTGAAACAGACTTGGCGGAGGTCAAAGCAAGGCCGGCGGTACCGACCACAAGCCCGAACAGAAGCAGGGTCTGGAAGAGTGACATGTATGACCATTCGACCTCGAGGTCTTCCCTCACTCTCTCTTCAACGAGTGTTGCGTCCATTCCATACGAGTCCATATTCTCTTCGAGATATGTCACCAGCTGTTCAGGTTCCTCTGTCTTGAATAGGAACATACTGAACTCCGCCTTCGTTGGGAAGAGGCCATCCAGGTTCTCCTCGGAGAGGAATACCGAGCCGCTGAACATGGAACTTCGGAGTATGCCGACCACCAGCAATTCCCTGTCCTGCCCGTTCTCGTCGGTTATCGGGATGGTGTCCCCCACCCCTTTGCCGTAGATCCAGATGATCGTGTTCGTGTCGCCCACGATTGGGATTGACCCATCCGCCTGAACCCCATCGAGCTCCGACCAGGCCCCCTGCGGGTCTGACGGATCATGATCCATAGAAGAGGAGAATACAAACGTGTTATCCTGCAGGAACGTCCCGTTGGCTCCAATCAGCCTGGGTGGAAGATTGCTGTTGAGATTGCTACAAGTCCCTCCAGTGGAGCCGTAGGTCGAGAATTGAGCAGTGGTCACCTCAGAAAGGAATTGAGTCGTATTGCCAGCGGACGATACCAGCTCTTCCCCCAAATCGAATCTGATAGGCGTGGTTGCCTCGGCCAGGACCTGATATCCGGCGCTCTGTTCCTCCACGGCACGGTCTATGTTCGCCTGCTGACCAGATATATTCACGGCCAATGCGACGAGCGTGAAGACAACGAGCCCGAACATGGCGATGGTCATTGTAGACTGAGTTGGCTTCCGCATAGGATTTGAGAACGCCACTGTGGTCACAGATGTACGACTGAGCAATCTTGAGAGCACGGAAACCCCTGACCACAAAACAACAGCGGCTCCCAAGATAACTACGAATCCACTGAGGAAGAACAGGATGAAGGCAGGTTCGTTGTAGGTGGACAGGAAGACCATATCGAAGACAAGAGTGTAGACGATTGATGCTGCGCCGACTATGCCAGTTCCCAGTTTGGTATCGAACCTTGCCTTCGTGAAGAATCCAATACCCATCATCAAGAACACAGGACCGAACAGCCACAACATTCCGAGGAAGGACGGGTCCACCTCGATTACGAAACCGACGATTATCATCAGAGATCCGAGGACGGCCAAGAGCAATGATCCGATGCCCCGAGACTTCTTGGTGGTCCTCATGGAGATCCTTCGAAGAGCTTCCACGATCCTCATCTTGGCAATCGCGTATGATGCAAATGCGAATGTCATCAGTGAAATCAAGAATCCGGACGTCATCCCAAGCATGATCGTTGGCAGTGTAAGGTGAAGGGAGATCTGGTTCCCCTCGACGAGGTTCGACCAGAATTCGTTGGTCATCCAGACACTGATGACGGCTACAAGAATCCCTAGGAGGGCTCCGATTACAGCAGCAATTATCGACAAGATGGAACCTTCGAAAACAAAAGAGAGCGTTGTCTTCCTCCGGGTGGCTCCAAGCGTCCTGACGATCCCGATCTCCCTCCTTCTCTCCTCGGCGGAGGTCCCTACGAAGAGGACTATCAAGAGCATTCCAGCGAGTATGACCACACTGCCAAAGGCGATGTATGTCTCGGTGACTATCTGGACGCCTTCGGCCGATTCGATTCCTTCCTTCTTGACCGGTGATATCGTTATCCCGGCGTCCCTGTGCCCTATGGACCCATTGAGTTGGTTGCCCATCCATTGAGCCAGCACGGTTGAGTTGGTTCCGACCGTAGGCATTATTTTGATCGTTGTGATGTCGCCCAGATCGTTCGCCCACATTTCCCTGGATTTGTCGATTGTGACGTATACCTTAGGGCTGCCTCCATAGGTTATCCAGTAGTCGAGGTCCTCGCCCACCATCATCGACTGAACGTCCATGGGTATGGGCGGTCGCCAGTCACCGCAACTGGCTTTCCCCTTTATTCCAGGGAAGGGGGGCATGAGTTCGCTGTCATCAGCCTTTCCGGTCAGATTGACCACGTATTTGACGGTGAAATCCTCGTACTGGAACACCTCGGTGAACGTCTCGTCGTAGACTGAGTAGTTGAGGGTAACCGTTGAGCCCTCGCCGATGCCCAGTCTGCTCGCAACATACTCGTTGATGATGACCTCGTCATCGGCGATCTCCCCCACGATAAGTTCACTGTTGCTGCTCCTCTCGAACAATCCGAAGGCGGAATCGGCAACCGGATCGAACCCAGTCGCTACCGAATATGCCACGAATGAGGACTCGTTCCCGACCCAGTTGAAGAAATACGAGGTCAGTTGGGAAACCTCCTCGACCATGGGGGAGTTGGAGGTTATGTTCAGCACGATGTCAAGGTACCGGTCCTCGAAGAATATCTGTTCCCTGTCCATCTTCACGTAGCTACTGGATGTCACCGAGAAACCCAGGTCCTCATAACCAATCTGTTCATCGAAAACATCTTCGAGCAAGCGAGTGACGCGCAAAGAGCTCTCCACACCTGCAATCTCGTCGCCTTCGTTGGAGACTATCACCGTGTTGACCTTTCCTTCCAGATCGAGGATCTGTTGCAGGGTATCCAGCCTGACGTACATGTTCTCCGGGACCACACCGCTGCTTCCAAGTTGGAACCTGCCCAAGCCTGAGTTGTCCGCGATCTCGACGACCGTGAAGTGTGTGTATTGAAGGGATGTGATGGGCGAATAGACTGTCTCGAAGGAGAACTCTGGTGTGCGGAACGAAACATTCAGAACATC
>JAUVGH010000077.1 GCA_030593885.1 Methanomassiliicoccales archaeon | reverse complement strand
CAGACGTGTTTCCGCGGGTTACGGAGGGTCGACCAGGGCCATCTACAAGGATAGGGAGAAGCCCACCAAGAGGGTGTACATCCGGTACCGCTGCAGGGAATGCAAGAAAGCCCATCACAGGAAGAACATAAGGGCAAAGGTGTTCGAGCTCACGGAGGTCTGAGATGGAGACAGTTCCCAAACCCAGAGGCAAGTTCCTCAAGATCAAATGCCCGGACTGCGGGAACGAGCAGGATATTTTCGACAGGGCCTCGACCCAAGTCAATTGCCTGGTCTGCGGAGCGACGCTCGCCAAGCCCCAGGGGGGTAAAGCGGCTCTCAGAGGGGAGAGCAGGCCGGTGGAATGATGCTCAGGACCTCTGAATACCCCGGGATCGGGGACCTCGTTATCTGTTCTGTCCAAAACGTCAAGAACTTCGGTGCTTTCGTCTCACTGGACGAGTTCGGCGACAAGGAAGGTTTTATCCACATCGCTGAGGTCGCGGCGGGTTGGATCAAGTACATCAGGGATTACGTCAGGGAGGGCCAGAAGGTGGTCTGCAAGGTCATGAAGGTGGACATTTCAAAGGGCCACGTGGACCTCTCGCTCAAGCAGGTCAACGCTCACCAGAGAAGGGAGAAGATCCAGGGATGGAAGAACGAGCAGAAGGCTGAGAAGCTCCTGGAGATGGTGGCCGAGAGTTCCGGCAGCAACCTGGAGGACTTCTACAAGGAAGTCGGTTCCGTGATGGTGGAGAAGTTCGGTTCGCTCTATCGGACGTTTGAAGACGTCTCGGTCGACGAGAACGCATTGAAGGACGAGGGCTTCAAGGGCAAGTGGACCAAGGAATTCATCCGGGTGGCCAAGGAGAACATCGCTCCCCCAGAGGTCACCATCGACGCCCACATAGAGGTCACCTGTCCTTTGCCGGACGGGGTTGACCATATTCGGGAAGCACTGCTGACGGCCCAGAAGACCGACAACGTGGATATCAAGATTCAATACATCGGCGCTCCCAGGTATAGAATGGTGGTCAACGCTCCTGACTATAAGCTGGCAGAAGAAGAGCTCCTGATGGCATCCGAACGGGTCATAGAATACATCGAGGCCCATGAGGGAAAGGCGAAATACCAAAGAAAAGAATGATGTAGAAAAGGATAGATATGCGAACGGCGATAAGGAGATGCAAGGGCTGTGACGTCTTCACTCTGAAGGAACATTGTTCGAAATGTGGCTCTCAGACCGTCATGGCATTACCCCCCCGATACTCACCCGAGGACAAGTACGGCGATTACAGAAGGAAGCTCAAGAAACTGAAGGCAAGGTCATCGTGATGGACAAGATAGAGATACATTATGACGAGAAACCGGATCTCGACAATCCAGTATTCATAGAGGGACTGCCCGGCATTGGCAATGTGGGAAAGCTGGCCGCGGAGCACCTCATCGATCAGCTCAAGGGCAAGAAGTTCGCAGATATCATCTCAAAGCACTTCCCTCCTCAAGTGGTCATAGAGGACAACGGGGTGGTCAGGCTGGTGGACAACCAGCTGTATTATGCCAAGAGGGACGGTGCGAACCAGGACCTGGTCATACTCACCGGGGATTATCAGGGTCTGACGCCCGAAGGCCAGTACGAGCTTTCGGACTTCATTCTCGGAGTACTGAAGGAGCTCAAAGTCAAGAGGATCTTCACTCTGGGCGGATATGGGATCGGAAGGATGATCAAGAAGCCGCGCGTGCTTGGTGCCGCCACTGAGGAATCCCTGGTCAAGGAGATGAAGAAGCTTGGTGTGGTGTTCTCGAGGAACGAGCCAGGTGCCGGCATTGTGGGTGCCAGCGGCCTGCTCCTGGGGATGGCCAAGTACTACGGCATGAAGAGCGTCTGCCTGATGGGCGAGACCTCCGGCTATTTTGTCGATCCCAAGAGCGCGCAAGCGGTGCTAGAAATTCTCGCAAAGATACTGGACGTCACCGTGAACTACGATGAACTGGAGGCCAAGGCCAAGCAGATAGACTCCATCACCGCGAGGCTGAAGGAGATCGAGGCCAAGGTGGACCAGGACGAGGACTTGGGGTACATCGGATAGTCCGAAAAGCTAATTATCTGACACTCGTTAGGCGTTAATCGTAATCATGGAAGACGAGGACAAGAAGAAGATATACGGCAAGGGCTACGAGGACGGCTTGAAGGATGCTTGGGCTTCTGTCATAAGGCTCACGACCAGAGGGCATTCCGTCCACGAGATCAGGATGATATCCAAGGGCATCGTTGTCGCCATTCCCAACAGTGTCACCGAGAAGGTGGCGGATATCGACCCGTCCACTCTCCTGCCGAAGGAAGGACCCCTGCTTCGCTACGATATGACCCGGCCCGTACAGGTGGGACGAGGCCACATCGTCAAGGAGAGGACGCCGGATCGGAGCTTCATGATATTCCAGGAACTGGTGGAGCAGGGCGCTGCTGGTCTGTGTATAACCAGGATCCTTCCGGATGACCTGAAAGAGACCTACGGAATGGAGAACGTCAGGTTCGTCTGGCTGACCAGATCTGAGAAGAAGGGGACAGTCCTGGGTGCACTGGGGGCCGAGGAGGAGTTCGTGTCTCCGACGAATCTCGCGGGTCTGGCGACAATATTGACCGGGTTCATGGAAGCGGGCGGGAACGTGATACTCCTGGAAGGAATCGAGTACCTCATCACACAGAACAGCTTCAGCCCGGTTCTCAAGTTCCTGATGAACATCAACGAGAAGGCCCTATTGAGGAACGTCACATTCTTGCTGTCTGTCTCACCTTCAACAATGGACATAAAGGAATACCAGCAGATATCCAGGGAGATTGGACGTGAGGTCTAGGCTTGCTTGCCTTTCGAGATGATCTTCGATGAGGGACATGCGCGAGATCGTCAAGAAGGGATATGAAGAGGGAGATTATCTCGAGTTCTATCGCCTTGATGAAGAGATAGATGAGTATCCATTGGCGAAGGCCAACATCGATAGGATGACCGCTTTCCTGCAAAAAGGGGCGAAGATACTGGACCTTGGGTGTGGTCCTGGGATTCCATATGACAAGTACCTTGCTGAACAAGATTTCAGAATCACCGGCGTCGATTTCGTACAGAAACATATAGACTGGGCCAAGGAACATGTGCCCGAAGCCACCTTCATCCAAGAGGATATTGCTGAACTTGACTTTGACGGACGATCATTTGATGCAATTCTGTCCCTCTACACGATTTTCCACATTCCCAGGCAAGAGCACAGAGATCTCTTTCTCAACATGCACCGGACCTTGAAGGATGACGGCTTGCTCCTTGTGACGATGGGCGCTGGATGTGAAGATGAGATGGAAGTTTGCGACTTCATCGGATCAGAGATGGTCTGGAGCTCCTATCCTCTGGAGGAGAACTTGACACTCGTTGAGGATTGTGGTTTTGAGATAGTGCACTGGGAGGAAGAGGGCGAGAAGGGTCTTCCTGAACATCATCTATGGATATTGGCTCAGAAGAAATAAGGGGCATCAACTCCGCCGTCAAACCAAAACCCTAAAGCCAATGATTTGTATGACATGAAAGTAATCCAACTGAACCGTGCTCCCGTAGTGTAGCCCGGCCAATCATTCGGGCCTTTCGAGCCTGGGACTCGGGTTCGAATCCCGACGGGAGCACCACCTTTCTCCAGAACCCTCTATTAAGTGACTTCCAGAAATCCAAAACATTTATCACCTAGACTATATGCAATACGGATAGAGTAATGGAGCGGGATAAGCATGTCCCACGAGATCATCATAGCCCTGGTAACGGTTCTTGCGCTAGCGATAACGATCATATCCGCCCGATCATTCAAGAGATCTGGCAACAGGAAGGTACTGCTGGTTACGATCACCTTCGCACTTTTCTTCGTAAAGGGACTGGTCCTTTCCTACGGCGTTCTAACTGGTGAGATGGACTTCAGCACACTGCTACTCTATTCGTCGGTACTGGACCTCTTCATCTTGATGTCCCTTTTCGCTAGCATCATAATCAGAAAATAGAGCGGGTTCTCCCATGGACGACCAGCTTCTGGAACTGGAGATGAGACAGAGCATATACGACCTCATCGAGAGGGTACCCGGTCTCCATATGAGAGAGATCCAGAGGAGGCTCAACATAGAGGTCGCCCTGGTCGACTACCACCTGCACATAATGGAGAAGGCCGGTATCGTCACATCCCAGAAAGAAGGCGGATACAAGAGGTATTATGTTTCACCTTCCAAGTCCGGACTGGACTACAATCAGCGCAGGATCCTCGGCGTCCTCAGGCAGAAGATACCGCTGCAGGTCACATTGTACCTGCTGAGAGAGAATCTGGCAACACACACCAAGATCTCCAACGACCTCGACATCAAACCCTCAAAGCTCTCCTTCCACCTGAAGAAGATGCGGAAGATGGGCATCTTGAGAAAGCTCCAGCCCGGTGAGGGTAAGGGATATGTTGTGGAGGACGAGGCTCTGGTTATCCGGTTGCTGCTCAGATACAAGCCCCCACAAGACATGCTGGACGAGTTCTCAGATCTCTGGGACGACCTTGCATATTACGCCTGGAAATGAATCAAGGGTCTTGTTCAACTCTTGTTAAAAAGTTCAAGTTCTGTAGAATAAACACCTTATATGCTCCAAGCAAACAATAGTATGGTGACAGAAATGGAAAAGATAAAACCCGATAAGCGTGACAATGTGGGCGTGAAAGTGAAAGATGTCTCCGAAAGCATGAACCTGAAACAGATCATACTGGACAAGAAGAAGAGTCTAAAGCGGTTTGCTATGCTCATGCTCTCCTTGGTCCTTGTCATGAGCGTGTTCGCGACTCCCGTCGTTGCGCATGACGACGATGACGATGGCGTGGACGACGACCTGGAAGAGCTCAACGAGAGGGGAATTGATGTTGACATCGAGCCATATGAGATCGAGTTCGAGTCCGTACTGTTGAACGCGGACGTCTACGAGGAGATTGAGATCGAGATCCGATCGGAAGATAAGATCAGGGTGTCGATCGAACGCAGCACGCACAACGGAACCGCCGAACCTGAGATCGAAGCCGAGGTCGAGTTCAGGGAGATCATCGAGTTCGTTGATTCGAACGGAGACGGGGCATACGATTCCGGGGACGATGAGGTGTCATCGTTCGACCTTAGGGACACGGAATACAATGAACTGGAATATATCACTGCAATGACACCCGACGGCGAGACCCACCATGTCGTGACGGCCCAGACATCCAACGGCATCTTCAAGGTCGTTTTGCATATGGTCGGCGATTTCGCTGTGATTGAATCAGGCGTCATTTCTCCGTCGGAGGTGAAGTTGGACCTCATCATAGAGAACTACCCATACCAACAAGATGACACCCAGCTAGCCCTTATGGCCAAGTTGGAAACCGAGGCCGAGATCGAGCTCCATGACGACGATGAGAACGAGGAAGATGACGACGAAGATGAGCTGAAACTGACAGCTCCCGAGGCGGAAGCTTTCTTCTCCTGGGCAAACAACGCCACAGTGGACGGCGAAGTTATGCCGGTCAACACGACGGTTGAGCCCGACGAAGGCGGCAAGAAGCTGTACTTCGCGTATACGAGGGGAACATCGATCAACCACGACCCCAAACTTGGAGTGCCATACCTGACACTTCCGTCGGACACTGGGGTACTAATCGGCGCCAATTTCATACCCTACGCGCTAGCCTTGGTGGTTGGAAGCGTTGTCGTCGGATCTGCCGTGCTCTGGAGAAAGAAAAAGAACGGGGAAGTGCTGCCCTAGATTCGAACTCAAATCGAACCGAAGATCCAAGGCCCGTTGCCATGAGCGACGGTCCTGGGTCCCTTTTCCATCTTTTTGATTCTTGGATAATCCTCACTCTAATTGGGAGGGATCTTCCTTGTACGGGTCCAGTTCCAGTCTTTTCGCGCAATTCTCGCAGGCGTATTCGTACTCTTCGGTCTTCGGATTCAGCTTGACCATGTTCCTGAGTTCGACTATCTTCCCGCAGTACCTGCAATCTACCTGCCTCATCTCGACCATCTGATACCCCATCTTGAATCCTTCACAAAGATTTTAAACTTCGTGTTTCTAACTACGTTAGATGAACGAGGTCCAGACCGCTTTGGTTCTGTTGGTCGCCATCGTCATAAGCGTGGTCCATTACCTCAGCCACAAGGTCTCCGGGTTCATGGAGAAGCATCACTACAAACTGTTGAGCTTCAACGGGGGCTTGTTCCTAGCTCTGATATTCCTGATTCTCCTCCCTGAGGTCATTGAGTTCTCGGACTCTGTCAGCGTGTATTTCTTGATGCTTATGGGCTTTGTGATATTCCACCTGGCTGCGAAGTTCCTCTACCAGCACGTCAAGAACAAGAAGCAAATGTTGGGAGAACTGAAGGTGATGCACGAGGTCGGTTTCTTCCTGGACCACTTC
>JAUVGH010000031.1 GCA_030593885.1 Methanomassiliicoccales archaeon | reverse complement strand
GAAGCTCCATGGCCTCTTTCATGAGCGACACCGAGTAGTTGGAGACCCCCACATATCTCACTTTTCCTTCCTTCAACAGGTCATCCAGTGCTTTCATCGTCCCTGAAGCTGGAGCGTATGCGTTATGGTGGTGTACCTGGTAGAGGTCGATAACATCGGTTTGCAGGCGTTTGAGGCTGCCATCCGCGGCCTTGATCACATCATCGTACCTGAGATTGAACGGATGGACCTTTGTGGCTATGATCAGATCGTCCCTATCGCCCCTCTCCTTGAGCCCTTCACCGATGACGGTCTCGGACATGTACCTGCCGTAGACCTCGGCTGTGTCGATGAAGTTGACCCCGTTGTCCAAAGCGTGATTCAGAATGTCCTTCATCACTTTCTTTTCTTCTTCTGTCCACATCTGCCCGAACGACATTGCTCCGAGTCCTATTCTGGAGACTTTAAGATCGCTCTTGCCCAATTTCACATATTCCATACGTCCAACCTCCCCTGGTTACAGGGCATCAAAGGATTGCGAAAATAAAAACTTGACGCACCGATATTGATGGGTCATAAAACTCTAAATACTAATCTTTCATTGAGATAGACCAGTCAACTTCAAGAGGCAATTAGAGGAGATAGAATGATAAAAGAAAGGAGACTGATGGTGTTTGTGTCATTGTTCGTTGCAGGCTTGATCCTTATCAATGTGGGAATTGAGGCATATAACAATGGACATCTGTTGAACGACAATCTGGAAGATAGTTGTAATGGCTCATCTTGTCACACTGATCCGAGTCTCGCCATAATATCGATGGCGGCGAGCACGCTGACTCCATTTCCTGGACAGACCGTCTATGTGAATATAACTGTTGCTGGAGCAGAGGCAAGCGCCACACCCTTGGGCATTTTTGTCCTTCGAAGTTTCTCAGGCACGAACGACCAGCCTTTGGTGGATGGTTGGGTCATATTGGACAATCCGGCCGGAACAGGGAATTTCAACTATTACGAAGAGGATCCCGTCACAGGTGGCGGAACATGGATGTGGACCCTTCAAGCGCCTATGGCCGGTGGCATCTACCATCTATACGCCCGGGAGCATCATGGAGATCCAGCTGGGAACAACAGATACTACTCAGTGGACGCACTTGGACTGACATTCACGATAACCGCAGCAGATAATCCGCCGTCCTTCTACATCACGGCCCCTGGCTCAGCTCCCGGAGAGCAATATGTCCAGGGAACCATGCTAGCAATCGACTGGGCGGCATCCGATGACAATCCGTGGCCTTCTGCTGGGAACATAGTGAACCTTACATACGGAGCTACTCCCACTGGTGGAACTCCCATCGCCAACTTGCAGGCAGTTGGAGCAGGAACATACTCCTGGGACACCTCGGTTGTAGCACCTGGCGTCTATTACATCAACGGTTCAGTATACGACTCTGCAAGCCAGATAATGGAGGACAGCACCAACAACAGCTTTGAGATCCTTGCACCCGACAATGCACCAACATTCTTCGTGACAGGACCTGGATCAACACCTGGAGAGCAGTACGTCCAAGGCGTAATGCTTCCAATCACCTGGGCCGCTTCGGACGATAATCCGTGGCCGGCAGGAGGACTTGTTGTCAACCTTACGTTCGGAGCAATACAGACCGGAGGCATGCCATTGGCGAACGACCTGGATGTCACCTTGGGCACCTACGCATGGGACACATCGATCGTAGCCCCTGGCATCTACTACATCAATGGTTCAGTATGGGATTCAAGCAGTCAGAACGCGTTCAACAACTGCAACAACAGCTTCGAGATAACGGCCCCAGTAGACAATCCTCCATCATTCTTCATCACCGGACCTGGTTCGGCACCGGGCGAAATCTACTCACAGGGGACGGTCGTGCCCATTTCATGGGCTGCTTCGGACGATAATCCATGGCCTGCAACCGGCCTGATCGTGAATCTTACTTACGGACCCACTCCTGCAGGCGGAACACCGATAGCCAACAACCAGGACGTTGCAACCATATTCGCCTGGGACACTTCAGGAGTTGCTCCAGGAATATACTACATCAACGGATCGGTCTATGATTCATCGGGGCAAATGGTGAACGCAAGTTCCAACAACAGCTTCGAGATCGTCATAATCGATCTGTCCCCGACACTCTATGTCACCAATCCAGGTTCGACGCCTGGAGAGATCTACGGGCAGGGTTCGTTGATAACGATATCATGGGCAGCTCGGGATGAATCTCCATGGCCCTTCGCGGGCATGGTGGTCAATCTCAGTTTCGGAGCCACTCCTACCGGTGGAACGCCCATAGCGAATGACCAGGATGTCGCTCTAAGCTACTCTTGGGATACGGCCGCTGTTGCGATTGGGTTCTATTACATCAACGCATCAGTCTACGATTCGTCCGGGAACGTAACGTTCGCCAACTGCAACAACAGCTTCGAGATAACGGCACCGGACATCAATCCACCAATAATCCTGAATGCGCTGGCAATGCCCAGTCCGCAAGAACTGGGACTTCCGACCAACATATCCGCGACCATAACGGACGACACGACGATGGACCCGGCAACCGTGTTCGTAAATGTCACATATCCGTCGGCGGCAACCGCCAACATTTCAATGGCCAGAAGCGTGGATTTGTTCTGGATCGACCAACCATTCATGGAGATCGGATTGTACAACTTCATGATCTGGGGTGCAGACACGAGCGCTAACTGGGCAAGCGCCGGGGGAGCATTCGAAGTGGTTGACACCACACCTCCCGCGATTGCAGGAACGACCGCTCTGCCTTCTCCACAGATTTCCGGCGGACTGGTCAACATCTCGGCGCAGATAACCGATCTTGATGCCGTAGCAACAGCGGACGTGGAGGTCTTCGATCCGCTTGGTGTACCTCTTTTCAATGCCACAATGCTCATCGATTCGGGAACTGGGAGGTATTACTGGGAGACGACCTACGTGCCATTCGGCACGTACACATTCGACATCTGGACATCGGATCCATCTGTCAATTGGGGAACCGATACTGGAAGCTTCGTTATTCTCGGAGATATCGTACCGCCCGTGATCAACAACGTCAACGCCATCCCGCCCGTGCAAGTGAGCGGTGGCAACGTGAACGTGTCGGCAAATGTTACGGATGAGACCGCCTTGTTCGGAGTCTGGATAGAGCTTTTCGATCCCGCCATGGTGTCCTTCATCAATACCACCATGAGCTATGACGCACTGAGTGCGCTGTACTTCTATGATTCCTCATACATCGCGATCGGTCAATGGACCTTCGTTATCTCAGCGAACGACACAAGCGACAACTGGGCATCGGCCCAAGGGAACTTCGACATTACAGATGGCACGCCACCGAGCATAGTGAACGCACTGGCGCAGCCGTCGCCGCAGGAGTTGGGGGGAATGGTCAACATCTCGGCCTTAGTCACCGATAACGTGGCGGTCTTCGATGTCTGGGTGGAGATCATAAGACCCGACCTGACGCTTCTGGGCAACTTCTCAATGACCTTCGATGCGATCCCAGGAAGATACTACTACGAGAACTCGTACGTCGATCTGGGAATCCATACATTCACCATATGGGCACAGGACATGGACACCAACTTCAACAGTGCAGCCGGGAGCTTTGACATCGTGGATACAACACCACCGGTGATAACGCATACACCTGTCACGAGCGCCAACTTGGGCGTGGCAATACCCATCACCGCGGATGTAACAGACGCTGGAACGATTGCTGCAGTTACCCTGTACTACATGAACGTTGGAGACGTGGCCTACACGAACGCCGCTATGATCAGTGGTGTAGGGAACGAATACTCCGCATCCATACCACCACAGGCCCTGATCGGAGATGTGAAGTATTACATCGATGCAGTCGATGCTTCAACGAACATGGATAGGGAGCCGACAATTGGCGACTATACGATACTCATCATTGACAGCACCCCACCCACAATCACAAACCCCATCGCTGACCCATCAACCGTAGAATCCGGTGAGGACACTACCATCTCGGCGGATGTCTCAGATGACTCGGCCATCACAGAAGTGAACGTCTTCGTGGACGGACCCGGAGATTCCGGAGGAGCGTACGTGGCTGTTCTCAATGCTGTGAGTGGATTGTACGAGGTCACTGTAACTCAGACCGAACCTGGGTCTTACACATACACGATCTGGGCCATGGATGGGGCCGGAAACTGGGGATCGTCCAGCGGTTCGTTCAACGTAACCTCGATTGCGGGAAAGACGCCCAATCCTCCGGACGACGTACAGACGCTGAGCGTCAACGGCAACTCCATACTGGTTTCATGGGTAGGACCGAATGAGTACAACGACTCCAGCTCGCTGGACCCTGATGATATCAAGGGTTACTTCGTGTACAGGTCCGAAACACCAACAGGCGCATACCAGATCCTGACCAGCCAAATGGTGAGAGGAGAGCTCTACCTTGATGGGGACGTCCAGGTGGGTGACACTTATTACTACAAGGTCACCACGGTAATGATGGATGATTCGGCGTCCGAACTGTCCGCCTTTGCGCTCGGAGAAGTTGAGGAAGTGAAGGACCAGGTATCGGTTGACATGTTGCCTTGGATAGTTGCCATTGTCTTCCTGGTACTCTGGATAATCACACTGATCGCCTTCATGCTCGGTAAGAAGGGCGAGAAAGGTCTAGGCGAGCCAACGGTTACAGAGACGGCGCCACCGACGACCGAGCAACCCATGATGGAACAGCCAGTCGCAGAAGAACCCTATTCGGAGGCCCCGGCAGAACAAGCTCCCCGGGAAGAGTACGCCGAGGTCGGAGAGGATGAAGATCTGCTGGACGAGATGGACGGGTAGGCCAACAGAGTGAAGAAAGTGGACAAGATCTAACCTTCTTCCTTCACTTTCTCCTTTGGAACTGAAGAAACAGCTGAGAACACTTCATTGGGCACGGCCACGGTACGGCTCTCGAAGGGCCTGTGTTTGTAGGGAACGACCTCAACATGAGGATATGCGATCTGGACACTGTCATCCTCGCCGATTCTTCTCAGAATGCTGGTTATGATCTTTGATCTTACCTCTCTTCGCCTGTGAGCAGGGCAGAAATAGACGGCGTAGAACTTGACGCTGAAATCTCCCAAAGTAAGAACCACTCTGGGTTCCTCGACCACCATTCCCTGAATATCGCTGAACTCGTACTTCGCCCTAACGGTATTGGCGTTCTTCCGCATGAACTTCCCAATGACCGCCTCGGTCGCCTTCAGGATATGCTGCTGTGCCGCTGAGGTATCGCTCTCGTAGGTTATGCTGACAGTGACCTCGTCCCAAATGAACTTGGTGTCCTTGGTGTAATTGTAGACGTTGGCCTCGGTTATCATGCTGTTAGGGATAGATACAAGCCGTCCGGTGAAGCTGTCTCCGCTCATCCAGCCGCCGAACTCACGCACCGTTGTGTTCATCACCGATATGTTGGTGACGTAGCCTTTGACGTCATTGATCTTGATCCTGTCACCGAGATGGTATATGCTCCTGTACATCAGGACTGCCCAACCCACGATGTTCAATAACGGCTTCTGAAGCACGTAAATCATCGCCGCGCTCACCAGACCGAGACTTATGAAGTCGATTCCCTGAGGGCCACCAGCAACGATCCATATGACAACTCCCAATGTAACGAACCAGACGACATAGCTGGTCATCTGGAAGATAGATGTCGCATCGGCTTCTGACTTCGTCCTTGAAGAGAAGGCACGTACGAACAGCCCTTCGACCAGGTCAAGCCATATCTTGGTGGCTGCGATGATGAGGAGTGCGACCAGGAAATTATCATATTCAGCTAGATTCAGTTCAAAAGGCAGATAATTGGGTATGATCGAATTGCTCATTAGGAGCAGTGTCAGGACGACTCCCAGCAGGATCATGAGAAGCACAGTTGGCCACTTTCTCTTCCTTTGGACTGGCATTCCGTGGAATTAGCCGGTTGAAACTACTTAGACGTTGGTTCAGAATTATCACTTAAGAGAATCTGACGGGACTGCCAAGGCGTGAGGCCCTGCTCTCGAACACTACGATGAGCGTGGTGAAGACCAATATTCTACGATTCGCGTAGCCAGCCTCGATCCAGAGGTAAGTATTAAGGGATGTGAGACCAATATTCACACAGGGGAGGCGATGAATGCCTGAAATGGAGTTCTCGGCGATCAAGAGAATGGAGAAGAGGATCCTGGTTCTGACCGTGATACTCTTCGCAGCAGGGATCGCCCTGATGATCGGGTCATTTCTGAGTGTCGTTTTTTCAACCACAAGTGCCTTGGACACGCCCGTAGAGGACGCTGTTGGGTACTCCGAGCTCTTGCAGGGCAGCATATTCGGTTTCCAGGGACTTATGGTGTTGGGTGTCTCACTCATGGCCGCTGCGGTCCTGCTCGCCATTTGGTGGGAAAACGTCCAGCTCAAACGTATCCGATCGTTTTACGAGAGTTGGTTGTACTAGAAGAAGTATGGGCCCAGCCGGGATCGAACCGGCGACCTTCACTGTGTGAGAGTGACGTCATAACCGCTAGACCATGGGCCCATGGGAGTATTTGTAAATCAGGATTGGCATATATAAATTCTGGCGGGAATGATTTGGTGGAACATTTTCCCATTCGATGACAATGGAAATAGGCTCTTGAGATGCATAATACACGGAATCCGGCTAGTATCTTCAGGAGTTTCTCGAAAGACTTAAGAGAGCCTGGAACATTCTTTTTGTCTAAGCCAAAGTGGGATGTGTGATGGAGCGGATAGGAGAGCTTGACGCCCTTCGAAAGAAGGAGAGAAGATTGATGATATTCGTCCTGGTTTTCTTCATTGTAGGGGTGACGCTCCTGTTCGTTTCTTTCGCCTATTTCATCGTTGCCTTGAGGTCCGTCCACGGGGATGACACTGCAACGATAGAGTTCATAGAGGAGTATGTGCCCACATGGAATGTCCTCTGGGTGCTGGGTTCTTCCCTAACTTTGACGGCATTCATTCTGATACCTTGGTGGGCCCAAGTGAGAGCAAAACGGCGTTCTTTCCTCACTTGAAGTTCAGCTGGAATGGAATTCTCTGAGAGAGAAGTTGTGCGACCTCAATTGAGTTGAGCTTGGAGGACTTCAATACAGGCGTGGCAAAACAACCACCAGACCATGAGCCCATTAGAGTATTTGTTAATCAGGATAGGCATACATCCAAGTGATGAAATCTCTAACTTTAAGAGGTCGATGGTTGTATATCCAATATCTAGCAGGCTAATCAGGGGTTGACCATGTCGACAAAGGAAATCAAGGGAAGAATTTCCCTGAGAGAGATCCTCCACGACCGCTCTTTTGAGATAGACGAAGCACTTGAGATTCGAGACCTGAGTAGAGCACTTGGGACGGAAATTACAGTTAAGCCACATCGTGTGAAATCGGGAGAGTTTGTCAGTGTTAACCTCTCAATCAAGAACACCAGTGAGCAACCCGTCATACTCTCATTCGTCGCTCATGAAGGTCCGATGATGGATCTCAAAGTGACTGGGCCAGACTCGGACGAATCTGTCTACCCGCCGCCAGACGAGCCAATGATATCGCGACCAGGTCCTCCCTACTCGGTCGGCGTGACTCTTATGCCAGGCGGAGAGATCTTTCATGAGTCCAAGTGGGAAGTGGTACGTTACGATTGGCATCCGGATGTAATGGGACAGGTTCCGATACCGCTACGGGGATACGGGTCGGCGGTCCTCCCAGTAGGCCCCCTTGCCCCCGGACGTTACAGGATTCAAGTCAACGCCATGTTTCATTACGCTGGCTACGGCATCAAGAATCCCGAGGGTTTGTTAGAAGTCATTGAGTGAAGGGGTTCTGAGGGCGGCTTCGCTCGTGAAGCTCAAATCAGTATGTAAACATGGACTAGGCCTTCCTTCTCTTTCTGGAAAAACCCATGACGATCAAGCCGATGATTATCAGCATCACCACCAACAGGAAGATCGTGGACAAACAGACGGTCGTGTCATCGGCTCCTTCGTGTGTCTCACCGTCCTCCTCTTCCTCGGCTATACCGACTCCAGCGAGCTGTGCAAGCAGAAGGAACGATAGCAACAAACTCAGAGCAATGACCGCCTTCCTCATCGGATATCCAGAAAGCCAGATGCGTATATCACTCTTTCGCAAGTGAATGGACACATGCCCAACTGCAACATGTATTTATAGAACCAATCTGCATAAAGAACGGGGCGCATGGAAGTAGAAAACGTTCTTCTGGCTCTGGAGGAGAAGAATAAGTGGATCCGTAGGAGAGAGAAGCTTCAGAAGAGATTGGAGAAGGTCCGCGAGCGGAAGAGGACACACCTCAATCTACTTGAGGACGTGAAGAAGAACGTGGCTCATTACGACGGGATTGTGACATCTCTGAAGGAGTCCAAAGGCATGCCCGACACCCCTACCGCGCCGCCTCTGAGGTGAGAGACTTGGATGAGCAGTTGAGAGTGGCCCAGCTGGAACTGGAGGACTGGAAGGAGAGGCAGGTCCATGTGGAGAAGGAGCTGAGTGAGACTGAGGAGGAGGAAAGGGGCATACGCGCGGAGCTTGCCAGGGTCCAAGAACAGATAGCATACTACGAATCATTGCAGAGCGACATGAAGAAGGAGCTGGAACCGCCCAAGCTCTCCGGAATGCTCAGTTCGCTCAAGAAGGGATAGGTGGTCCTTTGAAGGTTATCATTGAGGGGGAGAAGAGAGAGGTCAAGACTGTCTGGATGGAAGATGGCATCGTGAAGTTGATCGACCAGAGGAAGCTTCCAGACAAGTACGATCTCTTCAATGCCAGAAGCGTGGAGGAAGTGGGTTTCGCCATCGAGGACATGGTTGTGAGAGGCGCACCAGCGATCGGTGCGACTGCAGCGTACGGAATGGCCCAAGCAAGCCTCAAGGACAGGGACCTGGAGGAGGCTGCGCACATCCTGAGGGATACCAGACCGACGGCGCACGACCTATTCTATGCGATTGACCACATGCTGAAGGAATTGAAGGAGGGGAAGGACCCAGTGGTCGCGGCAGACCTCTACGCCGATGATATCACGGAAAGGTGCAGGAAGATAGGCATCAACGGCAACGAGGTCATCAAGGACGGGGACAAGATACTCACTCACTGCAATGCTGGTGCTCTCGCTACGGTGGATTATGGAACGGCTCTCGCTCCCATGCGTTCGGCACACGAGAGCGGGAAGGAGATATTCATCTGGGTGGACGAGACCAGACCGAGATTGCAGGGAGCATGCTTGACCTCATGGGAACTCGTGGGTGAAGGCATTCCCCATGCGATAGTGGCCGATAATGCAGCTGGATACTACATGAAGGATGGGCAGGTCAACCTGTGCATAGTCGGGGCGGATAGGATAGCGGCCAACGGAGACGTGGCAAACAAGATCGGTACCTACAGCAAGGCGGTCATAGCCAAGGAGAACGGCATCCCATTCTACGTCGCGGCGCCGGTCAGCACCTTCGACTTCAAACTCGCGGAGGGGGACATGATACCCTTAGAGGAGAGGGATCCCCAGGAAGTGTTGGTATTTAGGGGTAAGAGAATCGCACCCTTGCAGGCGGAAGCAAGGAACCCGGCATTCGACGTGACGCCCGCGAGATACATCACCGGATACATAACAGAGAAAGGGGTGCTCGCTGCCGAGGAACTTATAATATTGTCGCAATGATTTTAAGGTTTGAGTGTTCTCTTATTCCGATGGACTGTCCAGTATGCGGATATCATAATGATGATAATGTTAATTGCTGCGAGAGATGCGGCACTGATTTCTCATTTCTGAAGACAGAAGATGGAACCGGGGACAATCCTTTCAATAGCGTCAAGAGGGGAGCAAAGGACGAGGACGAAAGCGACTGAGACGGTCATCTGAGATAAGATTTTAACCTATCAGCACTTTTTCCGCCACATGTATCTGGTCACTACCTGGTTCGGTTCGTTTCTCATCAAAGATGATGAAATCGTTGAGAAGAAGCTGTTCCCAGCGGACAAGGAGGAGATAGCTCAGAGGTTGATCAGGGTCGAAGACTGGAAGATGGTCAGGGAAGAGAATGAACTGGTAAAGAACCTGGAGGAGTTCTTCGTTCTGGAGAAGAGGTTGGAGAGAATCGGAGGAACGTACTCTCAGGAGGAGCTGGAACGGCCGAAGCCGGAGGACCATGGGTTCAACAAGTCCCTTCTGAGGGACGCGATGATAGAGGTCGCCAAGAAGAGGCTGAGAAAGGCGGTCGGGACGGATGATCATGTCTCCCAGGCGGTGCATGCGATCGATGACCTGATCCGGACGTCAAACCTTCTTTCCGAGAGGCTCCATGCATGGTACAACCTTCATTTCCCGGAGCTGGAGGAGTTCGTGAGCGGGACCAAATACGCCAAGCTAATCGCGGAACATGGAGACAGGGAGAGCATCCCGGGTGTGGAGTTCGAAGGGTCGGTCGGCGCAGAACTGTCCGAGGAGGACAGAGAGACAATAATGCGCTTTGCGAAGCTCCTGACCGAGGTGGACTCCGAGAAGCGGAAACTGGAGGAGTACATCGAGGCCAACATGAAGGACCTGGCTCCCAACGTGTCCCATCTGGCAGGTCCCTTGATAGGTGCAAGACTGATCTCGCTGGCCAGGGGTCTGGACGAGCTAGCGAAGATGCCCTCAAGCACCATTCAACTTCTGGGAGCGGAGAAGGCCTTGTTCAGGCACATCAAGGAAGGGACGAAACCTCCCAAACATGGAGTCATATTTCAGCATCCTTATCTCCACAAGGCACCATACTGGCAGAGAGGTAACATCGCAAGGACCTTCGCGGGAAAGATCGCGATAGCAGCAAGGGCGGACTACTACTCCAAGGAGTTCATAGCGGATGGGTTGAAAATCGACCTGGAGAAGGCCTTCAAGGAAATCAGGAAAAAGCACAAGGACCCTCCAGTTCGGAGAAGGAATGCCAGAAGAAAGAGGAAATGACTCGATCCTCAAGCACTCCGAAATCTTTTTGTAATACACAACAACCAGAACCAATCTCTTTTTTAGGCGAGAGAACATAATCCATTGATAGAATCCGCACGAGATGGGAGGATGCGAGAGAGAGTCACAGCTGGGGTTGCCGTCGCCACTTTAGTTCTAGCGTCAGTATTCTGTCAACTCTCAATCATAAGCGCAGAAGATGACCAGCCCGACAACGAAATCATACTCAGGATTGCTGTACAAAGAGAGCCGACCACCCGAAACATACTTGCGGCAAGAGATGAGTGGTCCCAGAAGATTCTCGCACCTGTTTACGATACTGTGGCGCATCTCGACCCAGATACCGAAGAGTTGAAACCTTACATCCTGAAAGGGACGGATGCGAACGGAAACGGAGTTTTCGATGACAACGAGTATGGAATCTTCACCGGCATTCCTGGAAGCCCTCTCGAGGTGACAGCATTCTATGATTTCAATTCCGCGTACTTCCACGATGGGTATCAGGCGACTGTGGACGACTTGCTGTTCTCTTACCATCTTGATGCATTGAACCCAGAGAATACTCCACTTGATGTTCTGAAAGATAACCACAACCTTCCCGGCTCGAACTACAGCATGACGAGATGGCTGCATCTCAATCAACTCAAAGGATTTAATCCGATCGAAGATTGGCTCATTACCAACGGGGATTACACGAATCCTAGCTACGACACGAGCCTGAGGGCAGCTGTCCAATTCAACCAACAGGCCCCTTATGCGAGCTTCTGGCGAAGCACCCTAACCTGGAGGATCCTGCCATCGTATCTTTGGGAAGGTACTGGATGTGTATACGAGGACTACAGGAAATCCTTCAAATGCGATATCCATAGGAGCCCTGGTGGGACTTTGCTGGGCTCATTTGGCATAGCATACGACCCAGTGACCGGAAATGGAGTGAGTTCCGCGAGTCCAAACGCATTCGATTTTTGGTCTGCGAAGTCGTGGGAACCCTCCGATGAGCAAGTCATTGGAACAGGACCCTTTACATGGAGTGAGTGGGTCAGAGGACAGAGCATACGTCTGAACAAGAACGAGAACTACCTCACAGGCGTCATCTCGAAAAGCGCCCCCCATATTGATGCAATGGTCTTCAAACCTTTCACAGCTGGGCATTACATGATCACTGCCCTGAAGAATGGCGAAATAGACTACATCAGTTGGTCCATCCTTCCCTCTTTCCTACCAGAACTGGAGAGCGATTCAAACATCGACCTTGTGGTCAACAACGAGAAGGGTTTCACCTATCTCGCTTTCAACCTGAGAAGGGAGCCCTTTGGATATCAAGGTGGTGACCCAGGAAATGGTGACATTGGTCTAAACTTCAGGAGGGCTGTTTCCCATCTTATCGATAGCAACACGATTGTTTCGAGCCTCTTGCAGGGCTTTGCTTACCTCGGAAACGGACCCGTTCATCCAAAATCAGAGTGGCACAATTCGACCTTGCCTGTCCACGGATACGACCCGGACGCCGCGGATTCACTCCTGGATACGTATGACGAATGGGACGCTTCAGACGGTCCATGCGAGCGAAGCGGTGCAGGATGCAGGAGCTTCCCTCAGATAGGGACAAACGAGATAGGGATTTCGACACCAGATGCTGCCCATGACCCGGTCAGGGCCGCAGCGGGCACAATGATTCTGCAGGCAATGAGAGATGTTGGGATAAATGTTGTCTCAGGATTTACGACCCTTAACCAAATCTACGCCGGAGACTTCGACATATTCCTTTACAATTGGATTATTGATGAGGAGCCGCCTCCAGAGTTCCTATTCTCTTTTTTCTACTCGAGAGGATCTGTAGGGGGACTCAATTACATGGGGTATCAAAGTGACGAATTCGATCAACTGATCCTGGACGCGAGAGAAGAGCTTGACACGCAAGAGCAGATCCGACTGATTGGGGATGCCCAGGGCGTGCTGGTCTCGGACAGAGCCGTTGAGGCTTTGTACTACAGGCAGAGCATCGAAGCGTATAGGTCTGACAGGTTCACAAACTGGACCGTTGGATCATGGGGCAGCATTTACAGCTACTGGTCTTGGTTGAGCGTTCAGAAAACGCCGCCAGACCCCCTCCGGATCACAACTTCAATCCAGACAGCGATAAAGACGGACAAGACGACCAAATTCACTGCGACGGTCAGGGATCTGGATGGGGGGGTTATACCTGATGCCACAGTCCATGTATATGTCGCACCCGCCAACGGGAACTTCATCCTGGGAGGTCTTGAGTCAAATGCTGTATCTGGGACTACGAATTTGAACGGACAATTCAAAGTCACATACGTTCCACCGAGTCTCAATCCTTCCGATGAGGCAAGAACTGTCATCATTTATGCGAAAGCAACGCATTCCGACCATCCGGACTCTAGAAATGCCAGCACAATCCTATTCGTGCACCCAATGGGTAGCAAGTTCCTCACCCTACTTGTTGACCTCCCAGTGGGAGACTTGGTGGAGGAGGGACGAGTAATCCCGATCCGAATTCAGGTGAGAGATCAAGATGATTCTCTGGTGAGTGGTGCAAACGTGACTGCAGTTACAGATCCTTTCGCGGAAATCGAACCGAACAAGGGCATTACGGATACAAGGGGCTACATTGCTGGAGTAGACCACGTCATATTCGAAGCTCCCAATGTGTATAGGGACGAGGTCTTTAGTATCACCGCAAGTGCCGACAAGGCAGGCTACGAAGCAACCGAGAGGTCGTTCACCATAACTGTCGTGGATGTCAGGTCAGTTGACGAGCCACCTCCTGAATTCCCCCTCGTCGGCCTCCTGCTGTTGGGTCTTGTGGTCGTCATTGTAGCAATAGGCCTAGTCATGTTGATGAAGAAAGGCAGGAAGGAAGATTCTGACGGAAGTGGGAGCGGCGACGGACAGAAAAAACCATAAGCCAAACTGCCATTATCACCCAGGGGTATCCATGTCCTGGAATATGGCTGAACTGAGAACTCTGAAACCCAACAGATTCATCATAATCGATGACGAACCATGCAAGATAACGAGCCTGAGCAAATCCAAGCCAGGGAAGCACGGAGAGGCCAAGGCAAGGGTGGAAGCGGTAGGGATCTTCGACAACCAGAAGAGGACCCTCGTTCATCCGGTCACTCACAAGGTCAAGGTGCCCATAATAGACAAAAGGAAGGCGCAGGTGCTCGTGTTAATGGGGTCAGAGGTCCAGCTGATGGACATGGAGACATATCAGACGTTCAACGTGCCCATCCCGGACGAGTTTGCTGGGAAGATGGAACCCGGAAAGGAGATACTGTACTTCGTGGCGATGGGAAGGAAGAGGATAACCAGAGTGTAGTGGGGGACTCATGCCAGGACTCCTATTCGCTGATGCAAGTTCGACTCTAGATGATTCTGATTTTGCCATTTTTGGCGTACCTTTCGACGGCACCAGCTCGTTCAGGTCAGGAACCGCACAAGCACCCGAACGGATAAGGGAGGCCTCTCACAACTTCGAGACCTTCAAGTTCGAGCATGGTGAGGACATGGGTTCCATCAGGTATTGTGACCTTGGGGACCTGGAGGAGTTCAAGAACGTTGACCTCATGATGCAGGGAGTGGAGGCCTTCTCAAGTGACCTGGTGAGAAAGAGCAAGTTCCCCATAGCTCTGGGCGGCGAGCATTCTATCAGTCCGGCCATCGTGAAGAGCTTCGAGGACATAGGGGTCATCTCCCTAGATGCGCACCTGGATTTCAGGAACGAATACGAGGGGGAGAAGAACAGCCATGCATGTTCCACCAGACGGATATCGGATTCCGTAGGAGTGGAGGGAGTGGTCCCGATAGGGGTAAGGTCAATGTCCAAGGAGGAGTCCAAGGATGCAGAGGAACTGGGCCTGAGGTTCATATCCAGCTACGCCTTCCATAAGGATCCGAACATGAAGGAAGCAGTGGAAAGGGCCCTGAAATGGATGGGCAGGGAGAAGATCTACCTGACGCTGGACATGGACGTGTTCGATCCTGCTTATGCCCCGGGCATCAGCAACCCAGAGCCATTCGGACTGGAACCCATCGAGATCAAGAGGTGCATAAATCACCTTGCGGACAGGTTGGTGGGCTTTGATGTGGTCGAAGTGTCTCCTCCATTCGATAACGGCAACACTGCCGCTCTTGCAGCAAGACTCGTTAGAGAAGTGATAATGGCGGTCTGGAAAGCTCAGATGTAGCCGGGTATGTTCTTCTTTTTCTTCCAGATTGTGTCCAGGTCGTATCGGTCCAGCTCATTCCCGAACCTCTTGTCCAGCTTGTCCTTGCTCTTCCTGAGGTCCGCAGGAGAGACGCTCGGATCGTCGGATGCCGTCTTCAGCTTCTTTATTTCTTTAAGGAGAGCGCCGTCAAAACTAACGCCACCCATGACCAGTATGGCAAGGGTGTTCTTCATGATGTCGAGCTCCATCCTTATCCTCTCCCGGGTGTCCACCTTGTAGACCTTCCGGTTCATCCTCACCAGGAACTCGCGGTGGTTCTTCAGAGATGTCAGAATGTTCTCTATCCTCTCGCTGGTCCGGAGAAGGTACTCCTCCAGCTTCAAGATGGAATCGTTGAGCTTCCCGAGGCCGGCCTTGTCCCCCTTCCGGGTCCTGGTCGACATGCCCAGGGCGTCCATTACGATATCCTCCCTCCTGATCCTGGTTTCCATCTTCCTGGCCAGCTTCCTGGTCTCCTTCTTCTCCCTGTCCACCTTCTCGGAGACCTTGGAGAGGTTGGACTCAAGCTTCTTGAACGATCGTTCCAGATCCTTAAGCCTGGAAGACAGGTCGTCATCCTGGGAGGCCATCATCAATTCATACCGAAGTATCTGTTATTAAACTTCCGTTTTGAGTTTCATCGGATGGAACGTTCATTCCCAGAAACCGAAATAATCATTATCCATAAGCCACTATTGAGGGCAGTTCTATGGCACAGGCTATCATCAAGGTGGAGAACCTATCGAAGACCTTCATTTCGAAAGAGCGCAGGAAGTTTCTCAGACCGAAAAAGAGGACGATCGAAGCATTGAAGGATGTAGACCTAACAATCTACGACGGAGAGATATTCGGCCTCCTGGGACCCAACGGAGCAGGAAAGACCACCCTCATCAAATGCCTCACCACCCTCCTCATACCCACTGGAGGGGCAGCCTGGGTGAACGGTTTCGACCTTCTGAAGGAGGAGAACATGGTGAGGGCGTCCCTGGGCTGCATGCTCATGGGTGAGAGGGGGCTCTACTGGAAGCTCACCGGCAGGGAGAACCTGGACTACTTTGGAGCCCTGTACCACGTGCCCAAGGAGAAGAGGATCGAGAGGATAACCTACCTCAAGGACCTGCTGAACATGGGGGAGTTCATCGACAGGACCGTGGAGACGTACTCCAGCGGCCAAAAGATGATAATGGCATTCGCCAAATCTCTGATCAACAACGCGCCAATTCTCTTCCTGGATGAGCCGACAGTCACCATGGATGTACACGCCGCAAGAGACCTCCGAAGGATCGTCAAACAGCTCAACAAGGAAGGCCACACCATAATCTACACGACCCACCAGATGCACGAGGCCGAGGAGCTCTGCGAGAGGGTCGCCATCATCGACAAAGGGGAGATCATCGCACTGGGAACCCCGACAGAACTGAAGAGGTCATTGAACGTGAAGGACACCATCGAGGTGCAAGGGGCCATACCAAAGGGGGTCATCCAGACGATCAAAGAGATGCCCGGGGTCATAGAGGCTGCCATCAAGGAGGAGAAGAGAGGGACAACCACGCTCGGGATCATGTGCGAGAACAGCCGGGTTATACTGCCTAGACTGATGGAGGTCCTGCTGGAGAACGAGGTGCAGATCGAGTACATCAAGCCCATGGAGGCGACACTGGAGGACGTTTTCATTGTCAAGACCGGAAGGGCCTTGAGCGTGGACACCGCTGAATTGGCAAAGGAGAAGGGCAGGGACGCTGGGGGCCGGGATTAGTGGCGGGACCGATAGCTGGCTTGGGTTACTACGAAAGAAATCCCAGGACCAGTTTTGGGGTCTTCTCGACCGTGCTGAAGGCGAGGCTCAGGATCGTCTCCAGATACAAGGGCGCTCTTCTAATGGAACTCTTCATGCCGATCGTCTTCGCGGCGCTCCCCATACTTCTGGGTGTCTCGATAGCCAGTGGAGGAATAGACGTCGGGCAGAACTGGAAGGACACCACAGGAACGGCCGACTTCAAGGCCTACATGCTGATCGGCGCCTCCACGTTCATGGTTGTGATGCTGATGACCTGGCTTGTGGGCTTCTGGCTGCGGAGGGAGATGGTCTCCGGTACTCTCGAGTCGATCTGGGTAACCCCCGCAAAGAAATACCTGGTCATAGGCGGGGTCACTGGTTATGCGCTGATACGAGCATTCGTCGCTTTCATCCTGTCCTTCGTTCTCGGTTCGTTCGTATTTGGCATCAACCTCTTCCAAGGTAACATGTTGATGGCGGCGATGTTCATTCTGGTCGGGCTGCTTCCCCTGTGGGGGATCAGTTTCATGTTCGGTGCGTTGATTCTAAGGATAAAGGAAGCGGACTCGATAATCAACCTCCTACAGTGGGTCCTATCCTTCTTCATGGGAGTATTCTTTCCGGTCACCGTACTCCCGGGCTTCCTCCGGTTGATCGCCCAGTCCTTTCCTCCCACTTGGATGACCAACGGTGTCAGGGCGGCCCTGCTGGACGTGAGCTTCTTCTTCGAGACCTGGTACATGGACCTGGCTGTCATACTGGTTTTCGCCGCAGTGTTCCCGTTGATGGGATACGGCATCTTCGTTGCCACTGAGAGGAGAATGAAAAAGACTCAAGGGTTGGGGATGTATTGAGCGCCGGCGGAACGATCCACAGGGGTTTTGGGCTTTCTGATCTGGGCTTACGGCAGACATTCTACACGTTCTTGAGCATGTCCAAGAAGACGGTTGTGGAGTTCTCCCGCTATCCTGTGTCCTTCGTGGCGACATTCGCGCAGACCCTCATGATACTGGCCATGTTCATGCTGGCCGCGATCGTGTTCATGGGCAGTGAGGCTGGGCTGTCCGAACTGGCGGGGATAATGGTGTACGGTTTCATCCTGAACATGTTCCTGATCTTCGTCCTTTGGGAGATAGGGTTCTCCATAAGGGAGGAGCAGTACCGAGGGACTCTGGAATCTCTCTATCTTTCGCCGGCAAACAAGTTCAGCAACCTGATATCGAGGGTCTTCGCAATCGGTTCATGGACAGTTGTGATGGTGGTCGTTTCCTTGGTCATCGTCAACTACTATGTCGGGGGACTGCCGGCCAACGATGTCATGCTGGCGTTATTCGTGCTGTTCTTTTCGATTACTGGCATCCTGGGAATCGGTTTCGTGGTGTCCGCGCTGGTGTTGAGGCTCAAGGAGAGCGCCGAGTTGCTGGTGAGCGTGCTGCAGTTCTTCTTCATGATATTCTGCGCCATGTTCTTCCCGTTCTATGCCCTGCCCGACGAGATACTTAACTACGTGAGCAGATGGATCCCCCTGAGCTACGGCGTGGACTCGTTCAGGTCCATTCTTGTTGGCCAAACACCTGAGCTCATCGCCAACGTCGGCATCGAGATAGTGATCGTCGTCCTGTTCGGGATCCTCTCGCCGCTCATTGGCTATTTCCTCTACAAGTACAACGAAAGAAAGGCAAGACTGGAAGGGTCCCTGGCCGAGTACTAATCGCTCAGGTCTTCAAGATCTTCTCGCACAGATCAAGGTCCGTTACCAGGCGGTCATGTATCGAAGAGTTCTCATCTATTTCGAGCTTGACCTTCCCGTTGGTATAGTCCTGGCTGGTCTTCCCTTTCCATTCACCGAACATCACGACTCCCGTTCCGCCAAGGACCAGGACGCCGAACTTCACGGCAAGGTCGTGGAACATCTGAAGGGTGCACCAGGGACTTATCGGACCTCCGCGGTATTCTGTCTTGGGATACACCAGCGTATGATACATGAGTGAGTGGTTCTTGGCATGATCGGCCATGTTCTGGTCCATTGTGATCAGGGCGATGTTCATCCCGCATTGCTGACTGAAGAACTTGTAGCTCTTCACAATCTCGATGTCCATCTGCTCCTTGTCCTCTGGAATGATGGTTTGATCTGCGGCGTGGGCGGAGAGTTCTCTTGTGAAGTAATCGAGCTCCTGCTGGGCGAGCTTCGCCTTCCTCGTCATGAGCATGTTCCGGTTTGCGAACTCGTTCAGGTATTTTCGGTTCTTGAAGGATTTCTTCAACTTCATCAGGTTGCCGGACCTGTACTTGTACTTGATGCGGTTGGATATCTCGGTCCTGACCAGGTCGCTGATGACTATCTCAATGTCTTCTGTGCTGAAGCCCATGTCTTTTGCAGGTAGCGTGCCGGTGAAGAACCTGTTGTAAAGGATGTTGGTGTCGATTGCGAAACCCAAGGTTCCCGCCATTCTCCTTGGGTCTTTTGAATCTTCCACCAGATCGCTCAACCACTTGGTGAACTCGTCCCAGTTGGCATAATCCAGGGCGCCACATGAGAGAAATGTGCTTTCAAGATCCCCATAGGAGGGCAGATCCGAGATCAAGAAGTTGCTATCCGGCATGTGCTCGGAGCGGAGGGTCTGCATCATCTCCTTCCTTATCACGTTCCTGATCCTGAAATCCAGATAGAAATCGAACAGACTGACGTCATAGAAGGGGTACTTCACCACGAAGGAACTCTTCCCCTGGGAATGAAGCTCGTTGAAGAGCACCATCAGGAGGTCTTGGGCGATCACCCTCTCGGTCATTCGCTGCCCCCTTGAAGAAAATCGTTGGAGTGCTGGATGATGAGAGGTATCATCAGGTAAGGCCTGTCCGCGTTGGTGGTGTCCTCGATGTAAAGATAGAAGATGTGGTCGGCCTTGTGCCTGTCGGCGGCTATCAGAGAAGGGCTGGATATCGCCTTCCTGGCCGAGGTGATGTCCAAGGCGACTTTGTTATTCGCCTTCTTCTCCTTCTTGATGATGTCGGAAATCTTCTTGCCGGTGGCAATGAAATCGTTCTCAGGGAGCTCCACAATGATTATTGAAGGCTTCTTGTCACGGCCCTCCAGGAGCGTCAGGATTCGTTGCTCATTCCTTTGGGCCCCCTTCATGTTCTTCTTGGTGCTGCAGATGTATACTTTATCTGGGACGTAATCCTGCTCGCGAACGCTGGCCCAAAGGCTGTTGATCAACGCCCATTCTGACTGGCCTGACAGGGTGATGTATACCTTCAGCCGTTCTCCTCCTAGTCTTCGGATAGAATACTGGCGTAATATAGATTTTGGACTATTGGTGGAGATTCTCCTTGTGGTATCTCTGGATATCATTCCCTGAGAGGTAGATGTTCCCGTCCTCCACTGTCACGTCCAGAAATTCCATCTTCTTCAATCCCCTGATCGCCTTCTGCACGGAGGAAATGACATTTCCCTCCTCGACGAGCATCTGCTCGAACTCCTTGCGCTCCACCTTCCCCTCCATCTTCAGGATGACCTTCCTCTCCATCTCTGTTAGCCTCTCCCTTGCGGTCAATCCCTTTATGATCGGGAGTTCAATGAGCTGATCTTCACAGTGATATGCTTTGACACCTTTCTGGAAGCTGGCCAGCAGAGCAGCATCGGATAATACCTTGGTCCCACCGCTGAAATTCACAATCACTTCCGCTCCTGTTTTGGAGTACTTGTCAATGGCCTCCCTGACCTTCTTCAGGCAATCCATGAAGTCAAAGACATTGACGACCACCGTGTCCATGCCCGCGGTTCCACCGGACTCGATCTCTTGGAGACGTTTGTAGCTGTCCTTCTTGAGGGAATCCTCACCGGTCACCACAACGAGTCGGTCATAGGCCAGCATTCTCATCGCAGACTGGATCTTCGTATCGTCGAAGCCGAATGTGGTTATGAGAATGCGCGTGGGGCTCAATCAATCACTCCAACAGAAGGTCCACATGAGGTGCCAAGCTTATCATCCTCATCCTCGAATCATCCTCGCCCGGAGCGATAGTTATGACGCCCTTGTTCTTGAGCTCCTTGATGTGATGGTTCATTGTCGCCTTATGGACCCCCATTTCCTTTGCCAGATTCGTCTGTGAGATGGGCCTCTCCTTGTTCTTCCGCAGGTAGTTCAGTATCGCTTTCTGTTTGCTGGTGAAGTTGGATGAGTAGTCCATCTGAAGCAGGGGAAGCCGTATCTCCTCGAATGTCTCGTCATGAACGTATATCGTGGGAATTCCCTTCAGTATGCAGACCAGGAGAGCAGCGGAGCTGGTGAGCCTGGTGCCGCCAGCGATGTTGAACCGGATGTTCGCGTTTCCTTCGGACCGGACCTTCTCGATGTCCTCCTTCATCCTCTCGGCGATGTCGATGAGGTTGAAGACATTGGGCAGTTGTATTGGTTGGACCGGAAGGCCGATCGAACTGCAGTGCTCGACGACCTTGTCCCTGGCCTTGATCGTCTCGGGATTGTCACTGTGATAGAAGTAGAGCTTCTCTATGTCCTTCGTGGACCTGATCGAAGGTATGAGACTCTGAGGTCTCCATCCCAGGGTTCCGAACAATATCGTCATGGTCTACCTCTAACTATGATGTACTCTCAGTCCTTTAGGCTATGTTAATACTATCTGTATAATATTCAAACTATATTAGAGTTAGCAGATATACTCAACCGCCAATCCCTTCATGTAGATGACAAACAGCCAAAGAATAGTGTTCTTTGACGCGGAGGGAACGCTGTACGTGCCCAAGAAGGGGAAGACCTTTGACGATTTCTGGGAAGGGGGCGAACACACCCTCAAGAGGGCTCTGGAGAACTTTGAATTGAACCGGGGGGTCGAGGAAACGCTTGGGGAACTGTTGAAGAAGGGACACGAACTCGTAGTTGTTTCGGTGCACAAACCGGATCTGCTACCAGATCTTCTGAAAGGACTGGGGATTAAGAGGTGTTTTGCCGAAATTCTGGTCAACGGGGACAAAGGAGAACTGATGGAGGAATACCTAGGACAGAAGGACGTTCCCAAGGAGAACGCGATGATAATCGGGGACATTTATGACATTGATATCAAGCCAGCCGAAAAGGTGGGCATCAGAGGGCTGCTACTTCCCGGATCAGAACTGAAGGAGTTTCGAGACATCATCCACCACATTGACTGATTCCATTCTGTCATGGGAACATTTTTTATGCAAGACAGTTTCAGCGCCTTGTGGACCCGTTTTCCCATTACATGGTGGCATACGCTGCAGGGCGCAAGGCAGACATCAGCGTCAACAAGATGAGAGCGATTACGCTTGCTGGAGTGATACCTGATGTTGACAGCATCTCGATCGTTTTCGGATTAGAAGCGTTCAAGGACTTTCACGGCGGTCCGGTGCACTCCATCCTCGTCGGAATGATCCTGGCCCTGGTCATCGCCTTGGGGTTCTATCTGTACACGAGGGAGAATGTATTGCTCTGGTCCATCATAGGGGTCTTCTTCCATCTTCTTCTGGACATACCAAACACTCTCAACTATGAGTTGTCAATAGACGGACTTAGGTATCTCTGGCCCTTCTCAGACTACAGGATTGCGCTACAGAACGTCGTGCCGAACCCGGAGGCCTGGCATCTCGTAATACTGACGACTATCTTCGGCCTCTCAATAGTGTACTTCGTGATACTGGCCAGAAAAGACGAATATCCCTGGAGAATCTGGTTTGATGAGAAGAAGCTCTTCGGGAAGAAAGAGGATACTACCTAGAACATGTCCAGTCCCAGCAGGCAGAATCTGCCATCTTTGAGTCCGTACATCCTTGAGATCTCCTTGTGAGCAAGACTCTTCTTGAGGGGAGCCACCATGACCTTCTCCCAGCTTTGTTCATCGGTCATATATCCCCTGGATCTGACATAGTCGACCTGCTTCTTCCCTCCCAGTGGAAGGACGGTGATATAATCTCCCTTGTCCCCACGTTCGAACTCCCGGAACATCCGGTCCATGTTCTTCTTTGCCGGGACTACCATTTCCTCGACGACAACGTCGGCGCCTAACTGCTTCTTCACGATGTAACCGCCAACACCCGCTTCCGTTTCAACAACACTGATGATGGCCTTCAACGAATCCGAAATCTTCAACCTCCAGTCGAAGTAGTTCTTCTGTCTCAGGACATGACCGTAAAGGTCCCTGGAGAATCGTTCGAAGACCTTATCGAGGTCGCGGACGTCCTTCTTCCTGAACTTTCTGAGGATGCTCTTTTTGGGCTTCTTCTTCCTTTTCAGAGGTTTGGTACACCTCGGGAAGTCGACAGCATCTCGGTAACCTAGTTTCACGTACAACGGGTATGCGACGAATGATGATCGTGTCAGCAGGAATGACATTCTCATGCCCTCATTCACGGAGCGTTCATGAAGCTCCTTCATGAGGAACGTTGAGAGACCTTTCCTCGTGTGTGATGGATGCGTGGCGACTCCGGCAACGCCCAAGGTTAGTTCTTCTCCATCAGCTGTCTTTGTTGGAATTCGTAGGCCCGTGACCTGGGACACTATTTTCCCCTTGTCGACGGCGTAAAGAAGAGAGTCGGAGGACCATCTATCGTCATACTTGATGTAATCCTCGACCCTTGATGGGGTCAGCGGCCACCACAA